>DATNKN010000236.1:0-17256 GCA_035603375.1 Solirubrobacteraceae bacterium | reverse complement strand
CAACACGCGACGCAAGGACGGCAGCAGCGGCGAGTGGGTGGACAAGCCGAACTACTTCAACGTCAAGGTGTGGGGGGCGCAGGGCAAAAACGCTGCGCAATACCTCTCCAAGGGCAGGCCCGTCGCGATCGACGGAAGGCTTGAATGGCGCGAGTGGGAAGCACAGGACGGCACCAAACGCAGCGCAATCGATATCATTGCCGAGTCGGTGCAGTTCCTCGGGTCGCGCGAGGGTCCCTCCGGAGGCGGAGGATACTCGGGCGGCGGGGCCTCTCAGGGCAGTGATGTGCCAGTTGACAGCGGCGACTTCCAGCCCGCACCGGTCGCCAGCCAAGCTGGCGACGACGACATTCCGTTCTAGTTCAAAAGCAAGGATTTCCAGTGGCAAAGCGCGGTCGCGGCAAGCCTGTTCGCCGTCGAGACAAGAAGGGTGGGCCCGGCACAGGGAGGCGCAAGCCTTGCCAGCACTGCCGCGACAAGGTTGAGCAGGTCGACTACAAGGACGTCGCGACGCTGCGCAAATTCATCTCCGAGAAGGGCAAGATCCGCTCCCGTAGGATCACCGGGGCGTGCCGGCGCCATCAGGGCCAGATCGCTCGTGCGGTCAAGCGCGCACGCGAGCTGGCGCTGCTGCCCTACGTAAACGAGGGTGGCCGCGACGACCATCCGCGGCGCGAACGCGGCGACCGGGACCGCGAACGGTAGACCGCCCCTTTGCGGGCAAGCGCCAGGCCGTAACGAATCCCTTCCTTAACCAGACGACACACCAGGACCACATATCCATATGCCCGAAGCAATACTCATAAAGGATGTCGAGGATCTCGGCGAGCAGGGAAACGTCGTGGACGTCTCCAAGGGCTATCTGCGCAACTACCTGATCCCCCGCAAGCTCGCCCAACCCGCCACGCGCGGCGCGATCGAGTCGATCCGCCAGCGCCAGCAGGCAGCCGAGCGAGCGGCGCGCGAATACGTCGAAAAAGCCCACGACAACGCGGCCCTGCTGAACAAGACGGTGCTGACGATCGCCCAGCAGGCTGGCGCCGACGGGCGTCTGTTCGGTTCGGTCACCGCCCAGGACGTCGCCGCGGCGATCCGCGATGCCCGCGGGCTGCGCACCGACAAGAGCAACGTGCACCTCCCCGAGCCGATCAAGAACGTCGGTACCTACATGGTCGTGGTCGATGTCGTCGAGGGAGTGACGGCGACGGTCAAGACCATGGTCGTCGCGCAGAAGTAGGTCCGGCGCGACTGCGAACATCTGTTCGTGAAGTTGGCGAGGATCTTTTCCCTGCGAGTTGCGGGAACGACGCACGTGACCGGAGGCAGACGGGCTTAGACTCGCGCTGAGTATGTGCCCCGTCTCTCAAGCCAACGGCAACAGCGCACCCATCGGCGTGATCGCGCCGCCGCACAACCTCGACGCCGAGCAGTCGGTGCTCGGCGCGATCCTGCTCTCCGATCGCTCGCTGTATGCGCTGGTAATCGAAGAGGGACTTCGCTCCGAGGACTTCTACCGCGATCGGCACGGCCTCATCTACGAGGCGATGCTGGCCCTCTACAACGAGTCCGAGCCGGTGGACGTGCTGACCGTGAGCGACCGCCTACGCCAGACCGGCAAGCTCGACGCGGCCGGCGGGCCGGCCGCCGTGGACGAGCTGACCGGCGTCGTGCCGGCAGCAGGGCACGCGCGGCGCTATGCGCAAATCGTGCGCGAGAACGCGCTGCTGCGGCGCTTGCTGGCGGCCTCCTATGACATCCAGTCGAGCGTATTGGAGCGCCAGAGTGCTCCGCGCGAGCTGGTCGAGCAGGCCGAGAAGACGATGCTCGAGGTCGCTCGCGACGACCGTCAACAGGATTTCCGCTCGATCGAGGAGGTACTGCACGAGGAGCTGGACAAGCTGCACCGGCTGTCGATCGAAGGCACCTCGCTGACCGGCGCCCCCTCGGGCTTCAAGGATCTCGACGAGATCACCGGCGGCTTTCAGCCCGGCAACCTCATCATCATCGCCGCGCGACCCGCGATGGGCAAGAGTGCGCTGGTGTGCAACATCGCCGAGAACGCGGCCGTGGAACACGGCCGGCCCGTGGCGCTGTTCTCGCTGGAGATGGCAGAGGCGGAGCTGGCCCAGCGCTTCGTCGCATCTCAGGCGCGAATCAAGGGCGAGGAGCTGCGCAAGGGGCGTGTCAAGGAAGAACGCTGGCCGAAGATCCTGAAGGCCTCTCAGCGTCTCGCCGACGCACCGCTGTGGGTGGACGACTCAAGCGACGTGGGCATGCTCGAGATCAGGGCCAAGGCGCGTCGCCTGCACTCCCAGTGCGAGAACGGCCTCGGGCTGATCATCATCGACTACCTGCAGCTGATGCGCACCGACAGTCGCTACGACTCGCGCGTGACCGCCGTGGGCGAGCTGAGCCGCGGGTTGAAGATCCTGGCGCGCGAGCTGGGTGTGCCCGTGATCGCGCTCTCACAGCTCAGCCGCGCGGTGGAGACGCGCCCAGACAAGCGCCCCCAGCTCTCCGATCTGCGCGAGTCGGGCAACCTCGAGCAAGACTCCGACCTGGTGATGTTCATCTACCGCGACGAGTACTACAACGAGGACTCCGAGCGACCCGGCGAGGCGGACTTGATCATTGCCAAGCACCGCAACGGGGCGGTCGGCAAGGTGACGCTCACCTTTCAGAAGGAATACCCGAAGTTCATGAACTACGCGGGCGAGGGCCGCTACGCGGCATGAGTACCGACCCGCTCGCCGTACTGGCCTCGCGCAATCGGAGCGACTGCCCGCTCGGTCTATGCGACGGCAGCGGCTTCGTGGTAGACGAGGCCACCAACACAGCCTCCGACTGCCGTTGCCGTGCAGGGCATATCGCCAAACGCAGGGCCACAGGCCTCGAGGCGCGCCTGCCCAAGCGCTACCAGGGCGTTTCGTTCGACCGCCCACCTGTTCCGGAAATGCCCGAGCCAGTCGTCTCCGCGGTACGCAGCTATGTGCGCGACATAGATGCACGCCTGAACGAAGGACGCGGGATATGGCTGGTCGGGGACATCGGTACGGGCAAGACGACGCTTGCGATGCTGGCCTCCAAGGCCGCTCTGGACGCCGGGCGCACGGTCGCGATCTATTCCCTGCCGAGACTGTTGAACCTCATTCGCAGCGCCATCGAGACCGAGGGAGGCATGGTGGGCTTCTTGGACCGCCTTACCTCGGTCGATCTCCTGCACATCGACGACCTCGGAGTCGAGAACAAGACGGATTGGGTGCTGGAGCAGCTGTACTCGATCATCAACACCCGCTACGAGGACGAGCGCGCGATGATCTTGACGACCAACCTCGAAATCGCCGACCTCAGAGAACAGTTCGGCGAGCGGACCCTCTCGCGGCTACTCGCCATATGCGGCGAGCCACTGCCGCTGTTCGGTCGCGACGAGCGAAGCGAGTACCGACCCAAGCGGCACGATAACGACGTTCGCGCGCAGCCCGCCTGAGCCTGCGACACCTGCGTAGACTGATGACGCAATGCCAGGCATAGTCATAGTGGGCGCCCAATGGGGCGACGAGGGCAAGGGCAAGATCACTGACCTGCTCGCCGAACATGCCGACGCGGTGGTGCGCTTCCAGGGCGGCAACAATGCCGGACACACAATCGTGCGCGGCGAGGAGGAGTGGAAGCTGCACCTGATCCCCTCCGGCATCCTCTACCCGGGCAAGCGCTGCGTGATCGGCAACGGCGTGGTGATCGACCCGAAAGTGCTGATCGAGGAGCTGGATGCCCTCCGTGCACGGCGCGTGGACGTAAGCGGGCTGCGAATCTCAGCCAACGCGCATCTGATCATGCCCTACCACCTGCTGCTCGACTCCGCCGGCGAGGCGAAACTCGGAAGCCTTCAGATCGGCACGACCAGACGCGGAATCGGACCGTGCTACGCGGACAAGGCGGCACGCCTCGGCATCCGCGTGCAGGACCTGCTTGACGAGAAGATCCTCAAGAAGAAGATCGTCGCCGCGATGGAGCCGAAGCGCCTCTCGCTGCGTCCGTTTGAGAAGGACCCGACGCTCGACCTGCACACGATGACCGAGGAGTACCTAACTTACGGCCACCGCCTCGAGCAGCACATCGCCGACACGGCCCGCCTGATGTGGGAGTTGCTCGACGGCGGTCAGAAGGTGATTTTCGAGGGCGCGCAGGGGGCGATGCTCGACATCGACCACGGCACGTATCCGTTCGTGACCTCCTCCAACCCATTGTCGGGGGCGGCGTGTGTCGGCACCGGCGTCGGGCCGAAGGATATCGACGAGGTATGGGGCATCTCCAAGGCCTACACGACGCGCGTCGGGGCGGGCCCGTTTCCAAGCGAGCTGCACGACGAGATGGGCGAGACGATCCGCCAGCGCGGCGGCGAGTTTGGCACGACCACCGGACGCCCGCGTCGCACCGGTTGGCTCGACCTCGTCGCGCTACGCTACGCGGCGCGCCTGAACACACTCACGGCACTGGTGCTGACCAAGCTCGACGTGCTCTCAGGGCTGGACCGCATCCAGGTGTGCACGAGCTACCGTGGTGCCGAGGGAGCCGAGTTCGACGACTTCCCCTATCACCAGACCGTTCTGCACCATACGACCGCCGAGCTAACCGAGTTGCGCGGCTGGAGCGAGGATCTCGGCGAGTGCCGCACGCTCTCCGACCTGCCCGACGCCGCGCGCGAATACCTTCGCTTCATCGAAGAGCATGTCGGCGCTCCGGTGACGCTGCTCGGCGTTGGGCCCGGTCGCGATCAGGTCGTGTGGACCGACGCCGGCAGAGCGTCGCTCATCGGCCCCGCCGCGGGTACCCCCACGGCGGCTTAAGCGCGCCGCCGCTGGCCTCCCCGCGTCGAGCGGGGCCAGACCGAGCGAGCCCGACTCTGCACCTACTCTCGACGGCACTCGCGGTGTGGGCCCCGCGTCGCAAAGTCCACCTGCGCTCAAGGGCACTCCGAGCGGCGCGTCGTCGTCGCAAAACCAGCTCGCGGCTCGCGCGGCTCAGCGCATCGCCTCGTCGTCGCGACGAAAGCCCAGGCGAGCGGAGACTTGATCGGCAGTGGCGAGCAGTTGGGGCAGCAACTCGTCCACCAGACCCTGCAGCTCGATCATTGAGGTGTGAGCCGCCATCGCGAGCGCAGCAACGACGTCGCCATTCTCGCTGCGCACAGGCGCCGCGATCGACACCAGGCCCGCCGCCAGCTCTTCGTCGTTGACAGCAAACCCCTGCTCGCCGACATTCGCCAATTCGTCTCGAAGCGCCTTCCTTGTGGTGATGGTGTGGGGGCCCCGCTTGGCCAACGCCATTCCGACCACGAGTTCGTGCTGCTCCTCGTCGGGCAGAAATGCCAGGAGCACCTTGCCAAGCGCGGTGCAATACGCCGGCAGCCGCGACCCTACACGCAGGTTCAGGTCGATCTTGTACTGGCCACGACGAAAGCTGCGAGCGCGATCGACATAAAGAACCTCAGGACCGTCGAGCACGGCCAAACTGATCGTGTAGCCGCTGTGTTGGCGCAAATCTTCAAGATATGCACGCGAATGCTCGCGCAGACCGGTCGAATTCAAGGCCGACATGCCGAGGTCTGTCACGCGCAGACCGAGCCGATATCGCCGGTCTGCACCCTGCTCGAGGTAGCCCAGGGCGACGAGTGTGCTCACGTAGCGATGGATCGTCGAGCGGGTCATTCCGAGCGTCTCGGCCAGGTCGGCGATGCCAAGCATGGGATGCTCGGGCGAGAAACATCCCAGAATCGCCAACCCGCGCTCCAGAGACTGCGAGTAGCGCGGCTCTCGAAGACGCAGCAGAGACGTCGCTGGGGTTGGCCGTCGACCGCCGGCGGCACGGGTTTCGGATCTTATGCTCATCTGTGCTCCCTCTTCGTGGGCTTTTCACGCTTGGCTGTGGCCCCTCTCCGCGCTTGGCACGGAATTGCGGGAGCCGCGCGACGCACCCCCTTGCAACCGCGAGGAGCAACTCTGCCCTCGCGATCCACGTCGCGCGGCATCCGCGCTTTGGCATGGCAAGCAGGGAGCATTCCCGACCTCACTCGCCCGTGCCGGCTTAGGACCCGAATCCCTTCCTGGACGTAGTCGGTGACGGCCTCCTTGCTCATGTCGATAAAGCATGCAGTGCGCCGAGCGCGAGGCCAATACCTTTAAGTAGGCATTCGAACAGGCCCCCGGAGCCTCCGCATCAAGCACCGCGGCGCGTGTCGGTCGCCCGCAAAGCGCCGCCCCCAGGCATGCTTGCGACACATGCGCCGCCCCACCCTCCTCGACGCTCGCCTCACGAGGTATACGGACGCAGACCCTTTAAGTAGGTGTTTGAGCGTCTGACCGACGTCGATAGTGCGGTAGGTGTAGGGTTTGCTTTGCCGGAATGCATCCGTGCAAGGGGATGAGCGGCTCGGGCTTAGAGGAGGTGGGATGTCTGCCAAGCACGCACTGTTGGGGTTGTTGCTCCATCAACCCGCATACCCCTACCAGCTTGCCGACCGCCTGCAGAGTCGACTGGGTCCCGCGTGGGCGGTCAACTCCGGCCAGCTGTATCAGACGATCGACCGCATGGAGCGCGACGGGCTGATCGAGCGCGTCGAAGGCGACACGGAGGGACGTGAGGACCGCCACGTGTTCGCCATCACCGACAGCGGCGTGGAGGAGTTCGAGCGCTGGTTCGAGTCGAGCACCGGAGGGGCGCGACTATCACGACGGCCGTTGCTGGTGAAGCTGACTCTCGCCGGCCCGGAGCGCATGAAGGACGCGGTTGCGCAGATCGACGCCTATGAGCTCGACTGCGCGGGTCGCCTGAAGGAGCTTTCGCGGATGCGCGAGGCGAGCCCCGCCGAAGGACCGCGGGTGCGCGCCGACCAAGTGCTGCTTCGCCTGAATCTAAGCGCCGACATCTTCCAGTTGGAAGCGGAGCTGCGATGGGCCAGGCACGCCCGCGAGATGGTCTCCTGGCTGCTCACTCGCGAGGCGATCTGGCCATCGGCCCAAGAGCGCTCAAGCGTAGCGTCGGTACGCGCGCCCGACGGGCAGCGAGCACGACAAGAGCTGTTTGGCAAGATGGCCGCACGACGCGCGTTGGCGTCGTCTGAGGAGCAGTGACAGGATCGTGAGAGCTGAGGCACATCGAGCCCGCGCGCGCGACAGGCACGCTCGCGCCAAGGACCGCCCAGGACAACGCTCGTGCGCGCATCCACTCTTTGCGACGGGAGCATCGCTGAGATGATCCTCGAGTTCGACCGGGTGTCGAAGACCTACCAGCGGCCGGACGGACCAAGGGTCGCGCTGGATCGCGTCACCCTCCAGCTGGCTCGCGGTCAAATCGCGGGAATCTTCGGGCCGAGCGGGTCGGGCAAGACGACGCTGTTGCGACTTGCCGCGGGCCTCCAGAGACCAGACAGCGGAACGGTCACCTACAAGGGCGAATCCGTGAGCGAGATGTCAGATGCGCAGAGGCGCCGCTACCGACGTCGCGAGGTCGGCTGCGTTTGGAGCGACCAGCCCTGGGCACCGGGACTCAGGGTGCTGGAGCACGTCGAACTGCCACTGCTGGTCGACGGCTGCGAGAGTCGCGTGGCGCGACGGCTGGCCCACAAGTTCCTGCTCGCATGCGAGGCCGGACAGTGCGCCAACACGAACCTTGAGGAGCTATCCGAGGGGGAGCGCCAGCGTGTCGCGATCGCGCGAGCGCTGGTGATCGAACCGCGGCTGCTGCTGGTCGATGGCGCACTCGCGGGCCTGTCGCTGATCGAGCAGGAGACGATAATGGCACTGCTGAGCTCGCTTGCGGTGGATGCGAAGGTGGCCGTCCTGGTAGCGGACACCGGCGCCGGAGCGATACTGCGAGCAGACCCGATTCTCTACCTGCGGGACGGCAGGCTGATCGGCGAGGAGCCCGTGGATGTATCGGGCAAGCTCTACACGCTGCCGACGGTGGCTGCGCGTCGCTCCGCAGCCGATGCTTGAGCTGGAGCGGGCTTGTAAGTACTACTCGACGCCGGCCGGTGAGATTCGAGCCGTCGATGACGTGAGCCTCGTCATCCACGCGAGCGAACTCGTAGCGCTATTCGGACCGAGCGGTTCCGGCAAGACGACGCTGCTGCTGCTGGCCGCTGGGCTGCTGCGCTGCGACTCAGGCGTTGTGTGTTTCGAGGGACACAACCTGGGAGCGCTCTCCAAGCGAGATGTGCTCGAGTACCGTCGTACGAAGCTCGGGTTCGTCTTTCAGAACTTCAACCTGGTGCCAGGCCTGAGCGGCGAGGAGAACGTCGCGCTGCCGCTGCTGTTGCGGGGAGTCCATCGCGACGAGGCGCACGAGCGCGCACTCGCAGCTCTGGAGAGCGTCGGGCTGCTTGCTCGAGCAAGCCATTCGCCGGCAAAGCTATCCGGCGGCGAGCAGCAGCGCGCGGCGATCGCGCGGGCGCTCGTGGGCGAGCCGAAGCTGGTGCTTGCCGACGAGCCGACCGGCAACCTCGACAGCGAAACCGGCGATGCCGTGCTCGATCTGCTCAGTGCACTCCCACGCGAACGCGGGGCGGCGTGCGTGCTGGTGACCCACGATGCACGCGTAGCCCGCTACGCCGACCGCGTTCTCGCGTTGCGTGACGGCAGACTGGTTGCCTACGACCCCGAAATCGCGGAACTCGGTCGATGATCAGCCTGCGCACTCTGCTCCTGTTCTACCGGCGTCACCTGCGCGTGCAGCCTTTGCGGGAGCTGATGGCCGTAGTCGGCGTCGCCGCGGGTGTGGCGCTGCTGTTTGCCGTGCAGATCTCCAACAGCAGCATCACCAGCTCCTTCGAACAGCTCGTGCATGGCGTCGCCGGTCACGCAACGCTCGAAGTGGCCTCCAGATCCCCCGAAGGCTTCGACGCGAGCATCGGCGAAAAGATCGCGGGCATGGCGAACATCCGGACGGCCGCACCGATCCTTACTCAGCAGATCACGATGGTCGGCCCGAAGGGCAGCAAGGCGCTCACGCTGGTCGGCGCCGACGAACGGCTTGCGGCCCTCGACGGCAAAATGATCTCGAGTTTTGAAAGCTACGCCAAGGCCTCACAACGCGGGCTGCTGGTCGTAACCCAGCCAACCGCGCAAGCAATCGGCGCTGTACGCGGCAATGCTGTCGTGATCCAGGCGGGCGGGCGAACGGAGCATCTGACACTTGACGCGATCGTGCCCACGAGCGATCTTGGGACACTCGCCGAAAGTCCGATCGCGGCAACCTCGCTGCCTGTTGCGCAAACGCTCGCCCGACTACCCAACCGCATCACGCGACTCTTGATCGAGCCCGCACCCGGGCGAGAATCGCAAGTTCGCCAGGCCATAACCCGGCGCTTTGGAGAGACATTGAACGTGCGAGCGGTCGATGCCGAAGCCCAGCTTCTGGCGAGTGCCGCTAAGCCCGAGGCGCAATTGACGGCGCTTTTCAGCGCGATCAGCCTCGTCGTGGGAATGATCCTGGCCTATAACGCACTACTGCTCGCGAGCGGCGAGCGGCGAGCGTTCTTCGCCTATCTGATCCAGCTTGGGACGCCGGACAGCGCGATCGTCGCGTCGCTTGCGTTCGATGCGCTGATCCTTGGCATCGCCGGCTCCATACTCGGGCTGCTTGTGGGCGACGCGATTTCGCTACTCGCCTACCGCGCGCCTCCCGGGTATCTCACGGCCGCATTCCCAATCGGGGCCCAGCGTATTGTGAGCATCCAGACGATATCGATCGCATTCGCCGCCGGCGTCCTTGCCGCTTTCATCGCCGCGGCGCTTCCGGCGGTGGCGCTTCTGCGCGGCAACGCGATCGAACCCGAACTTACCGGTCGGGCGCTATCACTCCTTCGACGACCCCGCGTGAGTGACTCGCTCGTGTTCGTTTGCGGAGCAACGCTCGTATGTGCTTCCATCGCCGCCTCGTTGCTGTGGCCGGCGGCAACCGTCATCGCCCTTGTGGCATTTGCCGGCGGCCTCGTGCTATGCCTGCCGATGATCGTCCGCTACGCGCTCAAACTCGCTCGCGGCGCATCACGACACTCCAGCGACCCTTCCGCCCGGCTCGCCAGCGCTGAGTTGCTGAGCTCCCCAACCCGATCGGTCGCGCTGCTTGCAACCGGCACGATCGCGGTGTTCCTGATGGTGACAATCGGAGGCTCCGTCGCGGATGTTCAGCGAGCTGTGCGCGCAGGCGCTGAGGAGACAGTGTCCAACGCCGATCTGTGGATCAGGCCGGGGGGTGCGGAGAATGTATACGGAACACAGCCGTTCGCTTACGCCGTGACGCAGCGTAAGCTGCAACAGATCGACGTCGTGCGCTCCGTGCTGGCCTACCGTGAGTCGTTCCTGGATCTGCCCAATCGTCGGGTTTGGGTCATCGGCGTCCCTCCGCAAGTACCGAGCCCGATCGCGGAGAGCCAACTGGTGAAAGGCAACGAGGCGACCGCGACTGAACGTCTGCGCGAAGGAGGCTGGGCCGCGATCAGCCAAACCATCGCAAGCGAACGCCACCTGCGGCTCGGGGAGTCGTTCAATCTGCCAACGCCATCGGGGTTTGCGAGATTCCGGCTCGCTGCGACGATCTCCAATTACGGTTGGCTGCCGGGAACGATACTGCTAAACGCCGACGACTACGCCAAGCTGTGGCAGACAGCCGACGCCAGTCAACTGGCTGTAACACTGAGGTCGGGTGTCCCACTCGCAACGGGTAAGCTCGCGGTTCAGCGGGCCCTTCCCACCGGCTCCGCGCTGGGCGTGCAAACAGCCGAAGAACGCCAAACACAGGTCAGTAAAGTCTTGGGAAGCACGCTCACCCGGCTAAACCAAACGTCGGCTGTGGTGCTGGTGGCAGCCATCGCCACGGTCATCGCGATGATGATTTCCGCAGTATGGCAGCGTAGGGGAAGACTCGATGCCCTGATATCGATCGGCATGAGCTTTGGTCAGCTGGCGCGCCTCGTCTTTTATGAGAGCGGTTGCGTGCTGCTCGGCGGATGCCTGATCGGCATGGCCGGTGGCATCTTTGGGCAATACCTTGTCGACAGCTGGCTGCATTACAGCACCGGCTCGCCGATAAAATTTGCGGGGGCGTGGTCTCTTGGCCTGCGCACGATCCTGACCGCCGTTGCGATTTCCATCGTGGCAAGTGCGATCGCGGTTCTACGCACCGTCGGATTCCGTCCAAAGGCAGCATTTTCGACCGAGTGAGCGGCAAAATGTGGTCGAACGACCGATGCGAATTGCACACAATTCACACAGAAGGTGACAAATAGGAACATCGCGACTTACCACAGTCGCGGCTATTACTGTCCAAAGCAGTCAGGCTAGCGACAACCGCAGGGCTTGCGCTAGCCTGTGGCGACACTCACAGGCTATGAGCCACATAGATAATTCCAATAATGGGGGAAAGGCTCAGGTGGCGGATGGAAGTACGCTCGCCCCGGGGTTGCGGATGCTGCCAAGCGATGCGAGGGCAGATGTCTATCGGCTGTATGACGTTCTACGCACGCTCGACGATCTCGTAGACGAGGAGCGACCACACGCCGCGCGGAGGGTCGAGGCCGTCGAGCGGTGGGCTTGCAACGAACCTGCCGACACTTACGAGACTCGCGTACTGAGTGAGCTATCACAGCGTCACAGCCTGCCAGCCGGTGCGTTCCTTGAATTTTGCGCGGGAATGCGTCACGACATATCGCGCGCGGTCATCTGCGACGAAGAGGAGCTGGAACTCTACTGTCAGCGGGCGGGCGGCTCCGTCGGAATCATGCTCACGCACATACTTGGAAGCGCCGGGGCGGAGTGCGAGACCAGGATGGCCACGCTCGGCAGAGCGGTGCAGCGGACAAACATCCTGCGCGACATCGACGAGGACGCCACCCATGGGCGCGTCTATGTCGCCCGAAGCACCATCGAGCGCTTCGGAGCCCCCCTCCCAGGAGGGCGCGCAGAGCTTCTACGTGACCAGATCGCGCGAGCCGACGAACTGTACGAGCAAGCGGCGGGCGCGACCTCGCTGCTGGCCAGTGGCCAACCCGGCATGACGGTCTGCGCGGCTCTCTACCGTGAGATCCTGCGCCAGATAGAACGTGATGGCTATGGGCGTACACCCGGCCGTGCCGTCGTACCAGCGTGGCGCCAAAGCCTGCTGATCGCCGAATACTGCGTCAAGCCGCGGCGCAATTCGACCAGTCACGCTGCCGTGCGAGCGTAGCTCTGGCGCGCCGCAAACCCGGCGGGCACGCTCTGCGGCGCCGGTGGCGCCGAACCGCAGATCCCGGCAACCGTTCAGCGACCCGCATCTGGAACTTCGGTGACGGCCCGCGAGACGCCCGTCCGGGACTCGCGCCGCACAGCGGCGGCGGGAGTCAACCGGCCAGCAGGAGGACGAATTCGAGATATGGTGTGAGGTGGGTCATCGACTATCCGATCCACACAAACCATCGCCCCGATGCTCGATATATCCGCGATCGACATAAGAGCCCGTTGCGAGCACCCGAGACGGTGGCTCGCGCTGTTCGCGACGCTGTTCGCCGGATGCGCGATGCTGATGAGCCCAGTCGAGTCCTACAGCTCCGAGCCAGCCGCTCGGCGTCTCGACATCGGGCACGCCGCCAGGTCGCTGAACGCAACAAGCGCCGGACATCTTCACCTCGTCAGGGCAGAAGGATCACAGCTGTTCGAGGAAGGTCCGGTTACCGGCGCGGTCGTCGGCTCGATGCGGGCTATGTTGAACACCGGCGCGATCTTCAGCGGAACCTTCACGACGCGTACCAGCGCCGGATCGATCGACGGTCGCGGACGAGCCACTCCACACGGCTCCGGGCGCTACCAGAGCTTCAGCGGCACGTTCGTCGTCACCGGCGGCAGCGGTCGCTACTCGCGCATAAGCGGCCACGGGGGTCTTTACGGCGTGTTCGATCGCAGGAGCGACTCGGTGGTCATACAGACCACGGGCAAGCTCTCCTTCTGAGCGGGCCGTACGGTCGAGACGGCTGAGCCACGTGCACCGAGCCCGCGATCTGCTGACATCGCTACTGCTCTGCGTCTGCCTGCCAGCCGTCGCGCAGGCGACGTCCACGGTGGATCTACACGCCAGGTTCGTACCGGAGCGACTTGGCCAGAACACGACACTCGAGTTCAGCGCCCGCATATCCTCCGCCGACGGGTATGTGACCCCTCCCCTGACCGAGCTCGACGTACGCTATCCGCAGGACATCGGGATCTCCGCTGGCGAACTGGGCCTGGAAACGTGCGCCAGGACGACGCTTGAAGTGCTCGGTCCCGAAGGCTGCCCAGCCGACTCGCGCATGGGAGAGGGCAGTGCGATCGCCGAGGTCCCGATCGGACCGCATGTCTTTATCGAGGAGGCGACGGTCACGATCCTGCGCGCACCAGAAGAAAGTGGGCATTTGGCGCTCCTGCTGTTCGCCAACGGCCTGACGCCGGTATACGCACAGATCGCGACCACCGGCCTACTACTACCGGCGACAGTGTCTTACGGCGGCAGCGTGGACATCACCGTTCCGCTTATACCTGGCCTGCCCGGCGGGCCGGACGTGTCCCTCGTGCAGCTAAACGCGACCCTCGGCCCACTTGGGTTGACCTATTACGAACATGTCCACGGACGACTGGTCGCCTACAAACCCCGGGGAATCCTGTTGCCCAGAAAGTGTCCGCGCCACGGCTTCGCCTTCAGCGCCAACTTCACGTTCCTCGACAGCAGTCACACGAGCGCCAACACCAGCGTGCCATGCCCACCGAGACACGGGGGCGACGCTACCGAGAGAGCACACGCGGCCAGCAGTTCTTGACTGCCCCTTTTGCGGGGCCGGCGCCACGGGAAGGTGGACGCCGAGCTTCACGCGGGGGATGGGCCGTGTTGGAATCGAACCAACAACCTTGGGCTTAAGAGGCCCCTGCTCTGCCAATTGAGCTAACGGCCCGCGAGGGCGCTGACCCGCGAGGGCCAGTGTCGGCAGGATTCTAGCCCAGCTCCGCACCACTTGAAGGCCGGCGTACGACGCACGCGCGCGGGCAATCCTTCGAGCGCACCTCAAAACACGATCGTGCGCCCACTGTCGGCGATCACGCGATCCTCCAGGTGCAGCGACACGGCACGGGCGAGCACGACTCGCTCGATGTCGCGACCCACGCGTTCCAGCTCGCGCGCGCTCTGGCGATGGTCGACGCGGGCGACGTCCTGCTCGATGATCGGCCCCCCGTCCAGCTCGGCGGTCACGTAGTGAGCGGTCGCACCGATCAGCTTGACGCCGTGCTCGCGTGCTCGCCTGTATGGATCGGCACCAGCAAACGCCGGCAGGAACGAGTGGTGGATGTTGATCACCGGTGCATCCAGCCGATCGAGGAAGTCACCGCTGAGGACCTGCATGTAGCGCGCGAGCACGACAAGATCGACATTGCCGCACAGCAGCTCGAGCATCTGCTGCTCGGCCGGGCGCTTGTTCTCCCTGGCCACCGGCACGTGATGGAAGGGCACGCCCATTGAGGCTACCTCCTCATGGAGATCCGGGTGATTGGAGAGCACTCCGACCACATCCGCGTCCAGCTCTTTGCGGCGCCAGCGCCAGAGTATGTCCACGAGACAGTGGTCATAGCGTGACACGAGGATCGCGACGCGCTGGCGCTCGCCCCAGTATCGGATCCTCCAGTCCATCGCAAAGCGCTGTGCCACCTCGCGATCGAAGCCGGCGCGGAAACGCTCGCGATCCTCCGCCAGCTCATCCAGGAAAAACTCGGTGCGCAGATAGAAGCGTCCTCCGCTCGGATCGGAGGAGTACTGGTGAGACGAGACGATGTTGGCGCCCCGTTCGAAAAGGAACCCCGAAACCGCAGCGACGATGCCCGGCCGGTCTGCGCAGTCGATCAATAGGCGTGCCGTGTACCCGGGGGTCTCCTGCATTGTGAGCACACCTGCCTCGACTCGCTATTTCTTTGTGGTCGAAGGCGCCTTTGTCGTGGCCGGAGCAGGGCTGGTTTTCAAAATTGTGCCCTGGCCTTTCGAGTTCACTTTGACGGTGTAGACCTTGCCGTTGGTGGTCCCCGTGAGTACTTCGTTGGCGGGGTTGCCACTCGGATTCGCCTTCAGTCGCGCAAGCTCGACTTCCACTTCCTTACGGTGCGCCGCGGGCGTAAGGCTGATCGTCTTCTGTGCCGCCAGATCGCCCACCCCCGCATTTTTTGCCTGGTAGGCGTACTTTGCAAGGCTGCCGTACATTGCCGCACTCGCCGGCCTGGTGGGAATCACGAACTGCAGCACGGAAACCGCTTCGGCTGGCTCGTTCAGGCCTTCTTCGCTAAACACCCTGACCATGTCGTTGGTGACGGTCAGCGGCGGGTTACTCGGTTTCAGCGCGACGTAGCGGTTCCAGGCATTGACGACCTTCGCGAGTAGTTCCTTGCCCTTGGCGGTGAACTGCTGCTTTTCTTCGTCGTAGTATTCGCTGCCGCTGGCCTGGTGGAAGTGGGCTTCCGCCAGCTGTGCCCATGCCGCCGCTTCGCCCGGATTCTTGCGCGTGCGCTTTTCCGCTTCGGCTATCTGTTTGGTGTAGCTGGCGTTCGCCGCGCCTTCTTTGCTGCCGAAGATGGCTTCAATGGGGCTGCCGCCGCCCCCTCCTCCGACGCCGACGCCAAAGCCGACGAATCCGACCAGGAAAAGCAGCGCGAGGCCGACGTAGACGACCTGCACGGTGCGGCGTCTGCCGCGTGCTCTCAGGTCGAACAGCATCAGCTGAACAGCTCGGGGTCTATGTGATCGATCATCTCTGCAGCCGTTGTCTTGGGGGTGCCTGCCGGTGTCGCCTCAAGCGCTCCTCCCCCTGAGGGGGCTCCCGCGCCGCTGGGATCGTCGCCCGACGAAGGTCCAGAGGGGCCGGACATTCCCGTTCCGCCCGGCGGTTTCTCCGGAGGGCGCCCGTCCCCTGCAGCCGTCGCCTGCGCCGTCTCGCCTCTGGCGAGCACCGACGCAATCAGGATACTCATCTCGTAGAGCAAATACAGTGGGACCGTCTCCAGCACGAGTGTGAAGGCGTCTCCGGGCAGAAATGCGGCGATCGCCGCGCACACGAGCAGCGCGTAGCGGCGGTGGCGACGCAGCTGGCGGGGAGTGACGAGGCCGGCACGCACGGCACCGAGGATCACGACTGGCGCTTGAAAGGCGAGACCCATCGCCAGCAGTACTGTGGCGGCGAACTTGTAGTACTGGTTGGCCTGCACCATCACGTTGAACTGGCTGGCGTTGAAGTTCTGCAGGAAGTGCACGGCGGTGGGCAACACGACGACATAGCCAAACCCGGCGCCCGCCGCAAACAGGAACGGCACCGAGATCAGCAGCGGCATCACCACGCGCCGCTCGCTCGGGCTGAACGCGGGCAGCACGAAGCCGTACAGCTCGAACAGGATCAGCGGCAGCGCGATCACGAGCGAGAAGTAGAGCGCGACCGTGAGCGTCGCGGTGAGCGGTTCGCCCGGCCCGAGCGTGGTCGGATCGAGGCCGCTCGGACTGCGAGGAATCTTTGCCACATCCGCTTGCAGCTTGGGGATCGAGCCTGCGAGCTGCGCCCTGGTCGCGGCCGGCAGGCCGCTGGCGGGAACGCTGAGAGCGCGCGCGATCGACTGCGTGTCTTTGGCGACTTCGAGCACTCCCTGCTGGGCGAGCCAGGTCGCTCCCGCCGGCCCTTCCCCGCGGCGAACCTGCTGCTCGGTCTGTTTGTGCAGCGGCGCGTTGACGAAGCTGAGCAGGGCGTGGTTCTGCCAGAAGCACACACCGAACACGATCGCGAACGCGACCCCGCTCACGATCAGCCGAGTACGCAACTCTTCGAGATGGTCCACGATGCTGAGCCGCTCTTCGTGGCCGACTGTGCGGATCGCCGTCGCCATGACCATTTGACGCTATCACCGCGGCGACGGCGCGCAGTCGCGCTACCACTGGTCATGCGCGGGTATAGACCGATCGCAACGGCGCAAAGTGAGGCGTTGGCGTAAGGAGATTCCCGCTAAAGCCCGCTCGCCCGAGCGTCGATGAGGCGAGAGAGAGACAATGCAAGAGGATCGCGAACATCGCACACGCCATCACGTGCAGCTTCCGAGCGGCAGACAGATCGAGGTTGTGTATCTCGACAGCACCGGCCACCGCCTCACAGAGCAGCCGCCATACGCGCCGGCGCCCGCGGTCGAGCACACCCACGCATCGGCGTCCGCGTCCGGACGCGCATCGTCCCGT
>DATNKN010000209.1:0-2044 GCA_035603375.1 Solirubrobacteraceae bacterium | reverse complement strand
ATCGGCCTCGGGATCGCGGTCGGCGGCGCCGCACTCGGCGTCGCGATCTATGCGCTCGGCGGCGCGCGTCCGCAGACGCCAGACATCGACAGCTTCCTATCGGGCGGGGGTGCTGCGTGGTACTCGCCGCCGCTGCTGGCGAGACTCCGCCCGGGCGCAACCGCTGCGCGTCCCGCGACCGAAAGCGCGATCTGACATGACCTCAACGAACGCCGGTGACGGCGCGCCCGCCGGTCCGGTGCTCTTCGCCTACGACGGCTCCGAGCTCGCGAAGCTCGCGATCGAACAGGCCGGCCGCCAGCTCGCGCGCGGGCGCGAGGCGCTGATCGTCTGCGTTTGGCAGCCGGCTGATGTCGGGTTTGTTCCGACCAGCGAGCAGCACTTCGACGCTACGGCCGCCGGCGAGGTCCGGAAGGCCGCCGAAGAGACCGCCGCACACGGAGCATCGCTGGCAGAGAAGGCGGGCTTCCACACGCGGAGCATCGCGATCGAGGCAGCACCGACCTGGAAAGGGATCATCAAGGTCGCCGAGGAGCGCGACGCGAGCCTCATCGTGCTCGGCTCCCATCGCCGTAGCGGGCTCGTCGGGCATCTGCTCGGCAGCGTCGCCGCAGCTGTGGTGGCCCACGCAGCGTCCTCCGTGCTGGTCGTGCATCAGCGATCCTGAGGGTCGCCGGTCACGTGTGATCGGCCGAGCACTCGCCAGGAATTCGACTCCGCTACTGCGCGGCCTCACGCGTCGGCTCAGTGCCGACGGTCTAGCCGCCAGGGCATGAACTTCTCGGCGGGCGCGTGTTGGGCTGATGCGCCCTCGACGAGCATCAAGAGCTCGGGGGTTTGCACTCGACAGTGACCTCGGCGGTCAGCGGACTGGGCCGGAGCTGGGTGCGGGGCGTTCTACCAGACGAGTGGTAGGCCGTAGGGCAGGAGCGCTTGATCGTCGGATATCAGGACTGCTTGCTCGACCGCGGCCTGGACGATGAGCATCCGGTCGAACGGGTCGCGATGGTGCCACTCGAGCAGCTCCACGGCTTCGGCGTGGGCGATCGTGACCGGGAGCGCGATCGCGCCGGCACCGATCAGCGTTGATGCGAAGCCGTCAGGCGACTTGAGCGTACCCAGCGAGCGCTTGATTGCGACCTCCCAGACCACCGCTGCGCTCAGCAGGACGTCGTTGGACGCGTCATCGAGGAGAGCTGCTGACGTGGATCCCAGACGCTCATCGTCGCCGAGCCACCAGAGCGCGGCGTGCGTGTCCAGCAGGACCTTCAACGCGCGCCGAACGCCTCAACGATGTCTTCGGGCAGCTCGTCAAAGTCCTCGGCAAGCTCGATTTGATTGCGCCAGGCACCGCGCACGCTCGCTAGCGAAGAGGTCCCGGCTACGGGAACGAGCCGCACAACAGGCGTGCCGTTGCGCGCGATCACGATGTCCTCACCCGCAGCCGCGCGCTCAACCAGCCGTGACAGTGTGCTCTTCGCTTCATGCATTCCGACCTGCGGCATACCGAAACGATACCAAACGCTAGCTAGGCTAGCTAGATGAGCTGGCACTCCCGTAGTGCCTAAAACCCCGTGGCGCGCCTACGACTGCTTGCACGCGGAAGCGGTACGTCGTCGGGTCCGCGTTGCGCGCCTCCTTCCGCCCGGCAAGGGGAGCGTCTCGAGCGGCGCGCGCCGGAGTGCTGCTGCCCGTTCGGGATAACCCTGACGGCCCAGCGGCCGTGTGCGAAGCTACGCGTGTGGTCCTCGCTATCGCCGACATGTTCGCGATCAACTCGCGGCGCGGCGAGCTTGTGTCGTTACTCGAACGGTTCGAGGCTCAAGCGGCCCGCGAGCCCGGTTGCCACCGGTTCACGTTCGCCGCCAGCTTGGGCGATCCCGATCGGTTCGTTCTCGTGAGCGAGTGGAATAGCCAGGCGGCGCTCGATGAGCACTACGGCTCTCAGGCGTTTGCCGAGTTTCAGTTCGGACTGCAGGGATTGCTCGGCCGGCCGAGCGAGCTAGCGGTATACACAGCCACAGACGCCGTTCGACCTCTGAAC
>DATNKN010000198.1:0-7365 GCA_035603375.1 Solirubrobacteraceae bacterium | reverse complement strand
GCGAGTCGGCGTCCGCTCTCTGTGGTTGGTGGGGTGTAGTTGAGCTCGTAGTGGTGGTAGAGGGCCGACTCGTCTGCTTGGGAGAGCTCCTCTCCGTGCTGTTCGATGTTGGGTGCGTCCTGGACCTGTTCCTTGGTTACCGGGACCTGTAGCTCGTCGGGACTGACCTTGATCCCACCGAGTGGTACGAAGGTCAGATGGCGTCCGATGAAGCCCTCCTTGACGGTCGCGAACTGCGGCTCGTCAGTCTCAATGTCGACGTAGACGTCATGTAGCTTGCCGATCTTCTCGCCGTTGCAGTCGACCAGCAGCTTTCCGTGCCAGTCGGCCACGCTCCACTCGGCCTCTTTTTGTTGCTCGTTCATTGTCTGTTCTTTCTCGGTTTTTGCCGGCTGGTGGTTTTTGCGCGAGTTGTTGAACGCTCGGAAGCCGGGATCTCCTCCTTGGCCGCTGCTTTTGTCAGCCGCGGTATCTCCTTCTCCAAGAATGCCCGCATACGCTCCTCCTCGCGACGAATAGCGCGAGCCAGACGTTGAGTATCCTTGTCGCCTAGCGTCTCGGCCAGGGTCTCGATTGCGATGTAGGTGGCGATCTCCTCAGACTCGCCGGTGTACTCCGTCTTCGCGTTCTTGAGCTGCTTCTCTTGCTCTCCGGTTCCCCGCAGTGCATGCAATGGGCCCTGAGCGAACGCGACCGCTTTCTGAGCCCCGCTCAAGACTGCCTGGGCAGCCTCGGCGATAGGCTCAGGCCCTGGAGCGGACACCGTCTCGGCGGTGTCTCCCAGCGCTTTGATGCGCTGCTTGACTTCGCGTCCATGACGCTTCGTTTCTGAAAGATGTTCCTTCAGACGCTTCTTGTAAGAGGCCTTGGTGGTCATTGCGATATGTGCCTGCAAAGCTGTCTCCAGACGCTTCTCCAGACCATATGCCTCGTTCAGATATTGAACCAGCTTGGTGCTACCTGCGGATAGTTCAGCCATTTTGGTCTCCCTGTTCTAAAGGCGGCTTCGTCGACCGCGGTAGGGGCCCATGAACAGCAGCACCACCACGATGAGAAGCAGAAAAACAAGCGGGCTTATGAAGGCGCCCCCGGCGAGGCTGAGAATGATCAAGGCAATGATGATGAGCAGAAGTAGGTCCATAGTGGTCCTTTTCGTTTAATATTCAGTCACATGTCAATTAGTTCGCGAGGATGTTGCGGCGCACCGTTAAATGTCACGGCGTTCGGGTGGGCGTCTCACTTAGGTGGAGATCGAGGATCTCCACCTCCTCGTAGACGCGGGTGATCGCGAGCAGACGGTCGATTTGGGCAGGGCCGCGCGTGAGGGTCAGCCGGCCGCCGACTCGCCGAGCATCCGCGGCAGCGGCGAGGAGGACATGCACGCCAGAGCAATCCATGAAGGCGAGATGGCGCAGGTCCAGCACGACCTTATCGGCGTAGAGCTGAGCCTCTCGCAACGTCTGTCTGAGTTGCGGCGCTGTCAGGAGATCCAGTTCACCGGCTACATGAACCCAGACCACACCAAAACCGCCTTGCTTCCACGTGCAGCCGAACGGCGTTGGCGCTGCGTAACGGTCTGTAGCTGTGGAGCTGGTAAGGGCCGAAACTTGGGACATATGATCTCCTCGCGGCTTGCACAAAGCGAACGCAAGAAGTCATGTCGTGTTGCCCGCCCGCGAGGACCGACCACAGTGATGCCCTCTACCAACTAGCATAGCGCCGATCAAGCTCGGATGTCAATCGTCCGGGTGCTGCTTCAGTCGCGAGTTCGTGAAGGTCCGTCGGCTGGAATCTCGTGCTCGTCTACGAGATCTGTGGGGGCCAGGATGAACACCTCGCACATCAGATCGGGATCCTGCTGGTTGCCGCTCATGAAACCGATCACACGCTTGCCCGTGGCACCTTCGATGACCTTGGCGAACCGCTCACGCATGACCTCCTGGAACTCCATGCGTTGCTGGATCACGGCTTGCCCGCGGCCACCCGCGAGCAGCGTCTCCTCGACGCGCGAGAAGCCTCCTCGCAGCACGCACACGACCAAGTCGTCCTCGTAGTAGGACTTTGCGCGGGTCGGCCCACGCCCGTAGAACTCCTTCAACAGCGCGACCATCCCGTCGGAGATCGCCGTCAGTACATCCCCGTGGCCGCTCGCCTTGCTCAGGAGAATGCGTTGTGGATTCATCGCTCGTGGATCTTAGCTCGCCAGACCACTCACGAATGCTAACCGAATGGGCGCTACGCTGGGAACTGATCGCTCGTCGGGTTCTCGCCCTTCTGCCTCGCGCGCGGACCCCACCCGGAGGACGAGAGAGACAGGCCGCATGCCGGCACCCGAACCTCCTCTGGACGGCGATGAGTTGCTTGCAGCCGTCACTGAGGCCATGGTAGAGCTACATAGGCGCTACTACCACCGTAAGCCCGTGACCGCCAAGACCAGAATGCTCGGCGACGACCTTCTGGCCTGCGTACTCGCCGGTGTATATACGGACGTGGAGAAGACGATGATCGAGCTTGAGCGCGCTCCGACTGTTAGAGACACTCGCAACGCTTTCCAGAACGCCATGCAGCAGAAGTTCATCGACAGGGTGGAGCACCTCTCCGGTCGCACTGTCACCGCGTTCATCTCCGACAGCCACATCGGGCCCGACATCGAGATCGAGCTGTTCATGCTCACGCCAGCTATGTCATGAGCAGGGCATCATTCAGTCGCTGGGAGCCTCCGCGGCGGACGGGCGGCGGATCCTCATGGCATGACGATGCAGGGTACCGACTTTAGGGCGCGTGCCGACTCCGGCCGTCGCTCGCGGATCCGTTCATAGTCAAAGCGTTCTCCAGGGTTTCAATGCGCTCGAGTGGACTCGAACCACCACGGACCATTCAGTCCACAAGGCCCTCAACCTTGCGCGTCTACCAATTCCGCCACGAGCGCAGAGCGGGCGAGTATAGCCGTCTGGGTGCTTGCTCAGCGGCCACACTTGATTCCGTCCAAGGGTCGCGCTACTGTACGAACACATGTTCGTTTCATGTCCCATTCCACTCGACAGGGGAGCCGCGCCCACATGGATCTGACCAAGCGTCAGCAGGAGATTTTCGACTTCATTCGCAAATACTCGGCCAAGTATGGCTACCCGCCAACGGTGCGCGACATAGGCAAGGCGGTGGGCTTGGCGTCCTCCTCGACGGTCCACGCCCACCTGGCCAACCTCGAGAAGATCGGTCTCTTGCGGCGTGATCCCTCCAAGCCGCGCGCGATCGAGCTGTTCGATCGGGCTGTCGGCAGTGCGGTGGAGGGCGTGCGCAACATCGTTCGTCCCGACAGTCTTCCGCTGCTCGGGTCGGTGGCCGCCGGTCAGCCGATCCTCGCCGAAGAGAACGTCGAGGAGTACGTGCCCGTGCCCACGCTTGCCGGCGGCGCGGACGGCGACTATCTCCTGCGCATACGCGGCGAATCGATGAAGAACGCCGGCATCGTTGAAGACGATCTTGTCGTCGTTCATCAGCAGGACACCGCCCAGCAGGGCGACATCGTTGTTGCGCTGCTCGGCGAGGAGGCGACCGTCAAGCGCTACTTCCGCGAACCAGACCACATCCGCCTGCAGCCCGAGAACGAGACGATGGAGCCGATTCGCACCAAGGAGGTCAAGGTGCTCGGACGCGTCGTGGGCTTGCTCAGGAGTATGTAGTGACCCTTCTGCTCGAGCGATCCCCGGCCCTTGACGAGGGCTTCGAGCGCGACGCGCGCCGTCGGCTGGACGGCGCGCTACTCGCGGGGACGGCGGACGCGCACGGCAGGCTGACGCTGGACGATCTCATCGTCAGCGCATGGGAGGGCCTCGCCGTGCGCGGCACCGTCACATGTCCGGTCTGCGCGAGCCCGATGGCCACGCACTCCCCCGAGCATGGCGGCGATGCCCCCGCCGGCACCTGCCTTGGCTGCGGGTCGCGACTCTCCTAGTGCAAGCCTTCACGCGGCGTCCCGCACGCGCTACGGTGACAGTGCAGGTTAAGCAGCCGCGGAGGCGACATGCCTTCGAGGAAAGTCCGGACATCACAGGGCAGGGTGGTCGAGCTATCGACCCGGGGAAACCCGCGGGAAAGTGCCACAGAAACAAACCGCCTAAGTTCGCCGTCCCACGTGAACGGCGGGCCGGCAAGGGTGAAATGGTGCGGTAAGAGCGCACCAGCGTCGCGGTGACGCGACGGCTGGGCAAACCCCTCCCGATGCAAGGCCAGAGCGGATCGCTTGTAGGTTGCCCGCCAAGATCCAGGTAGGCCGCTCAGATGGATGGTTGCTCACGACAGGATCCGGCTTATCGACCTGCTAAGGAAAAGCCCCGCCCCGGCGGGGCTTTTCTATGGGTTGGCCCGCCCGCCTAGGCGCGAGCTCCCATATGCTGGGCGAGTGCTTCGTCAGATATCCCATCGGTGTAGACATCGCGCCGTCGCCTGCGAGGGCGCGATAGGGGACTCCCACACAGCGACCTAACAACGTGAGCACGACCCCAAATCCGAGCCTCTCGCTAACCGAGCGCCCCGCGTGGGTCGAGCTAGCCCGTCACCACCGCGAGATCGGGGAGCGGTCCCTGCGCGAGCTGTTCGAGGCCGATACGGCTCGCGGCGAGCGTTTCGTCGCCGAAGGCTCCGGCCTTTACCTCGACTATTCGAAGAACCGCATCACCGACGAGACGATCGCGCTGCTTGCCCTGCTCGCCAAGCAATCCGGGCTTGCCGAGCGCACCGCCGCCATGTTCGCCGGCGAGCGCATCAACGTCTCCGAGGATCGCTCCGTCCTGCACGTCGCTCTGCGAATGCCGCGCAATGCCTCGCTGTTGCTCGACGGCGTCGATGTCGTGCGCGAGGTGCACGATGTGCTCGACCGCATGGCGGCGTTCAGCGGGCGAGTTCGCTCCGGAGAGTGGCGCGGGCACACCGGTAAGCCGATTGCGAGCATCGTCAATATCGGCATCGGTGGCTCCGATCTGGGTCCCGTGATGGCCTATGAGGCGTTGCGTCATTACAGCCGCCGCGACATCGCCTTTCGCTTCGTGTCCAATGTCGACTCCACCGACTTCGTCGAGGCCACCCGCGACCTCGACCCCGAGCAAACGCTGTTCGTCGTCTGCTCCAAGACGTTCACCACCCTGGAGACGATGACCAACGCTCGCTCCGCGCGCGACTGGTCGCTCACGGCGCTCGGCGACTCCGCGGTGTCCAAGCATTTCGTGGCGGACTCGACCAACAAGCGCCTGGTCGACGAATTCGGCATCAACACCGACAACATGTTCGGCTTCTGGGACTGGGTCGGCGGGCGCTACTCGATGGACTCCGCCATCGGCCTCTCAACGATGCTCGCAATCGGGCCCGAGCGCTTCGGCGAGATGCTCGCCGGCTTCCACGCGATGGACGAGCACTTTCGCAACACTCCGTACGAGCGCAACCTGCCTGTGCTGATAGGGCTGCTAGCGGTGTGGTACTCGAATTTCTTTGGCGCCCAAACCGTTGGAGTGATGCCCTACTCGCAATACCTGGCGCGCTTCCCCGCCTACCTCCAGCAGCTCGCAATGGAGTCAAACGGCAAGCACGTAACGCTCGATGGGCGTCCGGTCAGCTACGACACCGGTGCGATCTACTGGGGTGAGCCCGGCACCAACGGACAGCATTCCTTCTATCAGCTGATCCACCAAGGCACGAGGCTGATCCCAGTCGATCTGATCGGCTTCGCGCGCTCGCTGAACCCGCTTGGCAACCACCACGATCTGCTCATGTCAAACGTGTTTGCCCAAGCCGAGGCGCTCGCCTTCGGCAAGAGCGAGGAGCAGCTGCGCGCCGAAGGGGTGCCCGAGGCGATCGTCCCTCATCGCGTCATGCCTGGCAACCGGCCCACCAACGTGCTACTCGCCGAGCAGCTGACCCCGCACACACTCGGCGCGCTCGTGGCGTTGTATGAGCACAGCGTGTTCACGCAGGGCACCATTTGGGGCATCGACTCCTTCGACCAGTGGGGAGTGGAGCTGGGCAAGGCGCTTGCCAAGCGCATCATCCCCGAGCTGGAAGCCGAGCAGGAGCCTGAGCTCGCGCACGACAGCTCGACCAACGCGCTGATCCGTCGCTACCGTTCGTTGCACAGCGCATAACCGGTTCCCGCCTGCTCAAGCATGATTCACATAAAAATCGTCCACACATCGCCCGCATGAACGCCGAACAAATACCGATCGAGGTTCTGCCCAGCGATATCGCGGTGGCAACACGCGCCGCCGAGATCGTTATAGAGCACGCCAACGCCGCAATCGCGGCTCGCCGCATGTTCACGCTGGCGGTAAGCGGTGGTCACACTCCGGGCCAGATGTTCGCCGAGCTGGCTCGCCGCAAAGACTTCCCGTGGGACCAATCGGCGATCTACCAAGTCGACGAGCGCATCGCGCCAGACGGCGACCCCAACCGCAACCTCACGCTCTTGTGGGACAACCTGCCGGAGGCGGCTTTCAGTCAACTGCATCCGATGCCGGTCACGGCTGGCGACTTGGACGAGGCAGCGGCGCGCTATGCAAGCGCACTGCCCGAGCGCTTCGACCTGATCCACCTGGGGATCGGCGCCGACGGGCACACGGCTTCGCTCGTGCCGGGCGACCCGGTACTGGACGTGCGCGATCGCGACGTAGCGCTCACGGGCCTGTACATGGGTCTGCCGCGCATGACCTTTACCTACCCAGTGCTCAACCGCGCAAGAGCACTGCTGTGGCTGATCACCGGCAAGGAAAAGCACGACGCGCTGAGTCGACTGCAAGTCGGCGACGAGTCGATTCCGGCCGGGCGGGTCGCAAGAGAGCAAGCGCGGATAATCGCCGACGCGCCAGCCGCCAAGCGCTGAGGAGAGCTTCAAGGTTCGGATGCCCCTGCGCGGGGGCGCTAGGCCGGCAGCGGCTGACCGGCGGAGCCGGCCTGCCTGTGCTCTTTAGAGTGCTCCTCCTGGAAGTCGCTGAGCACAGCAAGCATCGACTCAACCTCGCACTCGACCATCGACGGCCACGGCTTCTCAGGATGCTCGTCGAGCGTCTTCAACCCGTTGCCGGTGATGATCGCCACAACGGTGGCATCGGGATCGAGCTCACCCGACTCCGCCAGCTTCTTCAGCACTGCGATCGTCGTGCCGCCGGCCGGCTCGGTCAGGATCCCCTCGGTTTCGGCGAGCAGATCGATCCCGGCGAATATCTCGTCGTCGCTGGCTGTTCCGGCGCTGCCTTTGCGCGATAGAACGGCATCGATCACCAAGTAGCCATCCCCGGGAGAACCGATCGCCAGTGAATGCGCGATCGTCGTCGGCTTGCGTGGCTTGATCTCAGGCTCACCGGAGATGATCGCGTCGGC
>DATNKN010000164.1:0-3270 GCA_035603375.1 Solirubrobacteraceae bacterium | reverse complement strand
GTAGAGGTAGCCGCCGGACGCACCGGCCAGCAACTCGGCTGCCGCCTCGTCCATCGGGCGCCCCGCCGCCTGAGCGGGCGCCCGCAGCGCCTGCACCGTGTCCTGCCGGCCCAGCAGGCCGAGCTCATGCCAAGCGCCGCGCTCCAAGTAGGTCACGGAATGCTCCGGGGATCGCATCAGCGGCAGCCCGGCGAAGACGACGACCAGCGGCCAGCGCTCACCTGTGCCCTCCTGCAGCAGGGCCGCGAGTGCGGCAAGCTCGGCACGGGCCGCAAGATGCGCCTCATCCAGCGTCAGCACAATGCCGCTGTCGCGAGTGCTCGCGAGCTCCACGAGCGCCGTGAGCACTCCCCGGAGGGAGGAGGCGGCTTGCTCCTGTGCGCCGGAGGCACGTGCGAACTGAACCTCGCCGCCAACGCCCGGCAACCCAGCATGCACAGTCACCGACTCCGCCCGCAACGCCCGCTTGCGGCGGGGCCGCTCGATCAGCTCATACGCGCGGCCGATAGCCTCGATGAGGTCGGGCGTGAACACCGTACGCGGGCGCAACTCCACGTGCACTCGCGGCCACCCGAACCGCGAACCCGCGATCGCGGCCGCTTCTGAGAGCAAGACGGTCTTCCCTACCCCGCGCGCGCCGGCGAGAAGCACCGGTCTCGGCATACGTCCGTCGACCGCGGCTACCTCGATCGCGTCTATGAGATCCTCGAGCACCTCCTCGCGACCCGCCAGCTCGGCGGGCACCTCGTTGAAGCCAGGACGATACGGGTTCTCGACTCGGGCCAGAAGCAGCAGACTAGCAGCATCTAGGATGACTAGCGGTGTCTAGCCGGACTAACCATGTATAGCCAGCTGGGCGTCGGACAGCGGCCACGCGCAAGCCGAGGGTGCCCTCGTCGCGTGAGCAACGCGGCGGCACAGCCCGCGTCGCCCAAAAGCCAGTCCCAGAACTACTTGATGTGCATCCCGCTGATCGCGCGGGAGATGACCAGTTGCTGGATCTCCGCGGTGCCCTCGAAAATGTCGTAGATCTTCGCGTCGCGGTGCCAGCGCTCGACGGGGAACTCGCGCGTGTAGCCGTTGCCCCCGAGGATCTGGATCGCGCGCTCGGTGACCCACACGGCGACCTCGCCGGACTTGAGCTTTGACATCGAGCCCTCGGCGTTTTCGAAGGGGACCTGGTTGCGACCCATCCACGAGGCACGCCACACGAGCAGGCGGGCGGCGTCGATCTCCATCTTCATGCGTGCGAGCGTGAACGCGATCGACTGGTTCTCGATGATCTTCTTGCCGAACTGCTCGCGCTCCTTGGCGTACTCGAGCGAGTACTCGTACGCCGCGCGGGCGATGCCGAGCGCCTGCGAGCCGACCGTCGGGCGCGAGGCCTCGAACGTCGCCATCGAGGCGTTGGACTTGTTCTTCTTGCCCTCCTTGGCGCGCGCGACGCGTTCGTCAAGCTTCTCCTTGCCGCCGAGCACGTAGTTCTCGGGGATGCGACAGTCATCCAGATAGACGTCGGCGGTGTGCGAGGCGCGCAGACCGTGCTTTGAAACCTTGGCGCCTTCGGAGATGCCCTTGGCTTCGCTCATCGGCACCACGAACGCGGCGTGCCCACGCGAGTTCAGCGAGCGGTCGACGGTGGCGATCACGACATGCACGTCGGAGATGCCGCCGTTGGTGGCCCACGCCTTCTGGCCGTTGAGCACCCACTCTTTGGTTGCCTCGTCAAACTTGGCAGTGGTGCGTACCGCGCTCACGTCCGAGCCGGCGTTCGGCTCAGAGGAGCAGAAGGCGGCAACCTTGATGTCCTCGGGGGTGCCGAAGCAGCGTGGGATCCACTCGCCGATCTGCTCGCCGGTACCCTGGCCGAAGATCGCGGCAACGGCGAGCGAAGTGCCCATGATCGCCATGCCCATGCCGGCGTCGCCCCAGAACAGCTCCTCGTTGACGATCGGCAGCGTCAGACCGGTCGGGTCGGCGAAGAACTGAGCCAGGCCCTCGAAGCCGTAGAGCCCGATCTTGGCGGCCTCTTCGATGATCGGCCATGGGGTCTTCTCCTTCTCGTCCCACTCGTGCGCGGCCGGTCGCATCACGTCGGCGGCGAAACCGTGCACCCAGTCGCGGATGTCCTTCTGGTCCTGCGTCAGCGCCATCGAGAAGGTGGCGTCTTTGTTCGCGGCGCTCGTGATCGCCTCCACAGCCGCCTCGGCGGCGTCGGTTGCCTCTGCGGCGGTTACGTCTGTTGCTGACATGGAACGAAGGCTCCTTTTGCTGGCTCGGTGACGTCGTTGTGCGACTGTGGCTCTCTGCCCCGGCTCAGGTGCCGGGATTGCGACTGTCCGGCCTCCGAGCCGGACCCGGCCACGGACAAACGGACCCGCCGCCGGTTCGAGAATCGTAGCAAACGGTAAACGGTTGTCAAATGCAAGATTGAACACCGTTTACATTCGCGATATAGTCGTTTGCGATGGCGAGCGCGTCCAGCACCAGCGAATCGACGTCCCCCGGTCGCGCATCGCGCCGGCGCGCGCGCGAACGCGAGATTATCGCCGCCACTCGCCTACTGTTCGACGAACGCGGGTTGCAGGACGCGCCGATCGAGAGCATCGCGCGCGCCGTCGGCATCAACAAGGCGCTGATCTACCGCCACTTCTCCTCCAAGGAGGAGCTGTACGTGCTCACGCTCTCAAGCTACCTCGCCGACCTGGCCAAGCGCCTCGACGATGTCCCCACCGAGCTTGACCCCGCCGCACGCCTGGAGGAGGGTTGGTGGCGCTATACGGGCTTTTGCCTCGAACACCCGGCCTTCCTGGATTGCGGGCTGTCGCTGATGCGCCGCTCCGCCGAGGAGCTTCGCGAGGCGATCTCAGACGCCGTCTGGATTCGTCTTGGCCAGAGCATGGCGGCATGTCTGAGCAAGCTCTCGCAGATCTTGGCCGAAGGTGCCGATCGGGGCGTGTTCACGGTCGAGGACCCCGACTTCACCGCCAACCAGCTCTACGCACAAACGCTCGGCACGATGCACCTCGCGCGCATCGGCGTCGGCGTGCGCGCCGCTGCCAGCGGCATCCCCGAGCCGTTCCCGATCGAGCCCACTCGTGTCCAACGGGCGTGCATCGACGCCGTGCTGGCATCGGTCGGCGCCCGCCGCGAGGGCTGAACGCCCGCTACCTCGTCTCCCAGGCTTCCTCTTCGCGCGTCAGCGCCAGAACATCCTTCGGCAGCTTGCCGGCTGCCACGTCGGCAATGGTCACGTGCTCCAAGACCTTG
>DATNKN010000140.1:0-4579 GCA_035603375.1 Solirubrobacteraceae bacterium | reverse complement strand
GCTTGCGATCGGAGGCAGAGGCCTCAACCTTGGCATCGACTTCACCTCCGGCACCCGCATCCAGACGAGCTTCGTGAAGCACGTGAGCGAGAACGAAGTCCAACAGGAGATGGCCGCGGCCGGGTATCCGGACGCCGAGGTCCAGAAGTACTCCGAAAAAGGTGTCGGCGGCCAGGGTTATCAGATCTCCTTGAAGAAGCTGAGCCCGGAAAAGGTCGTGCGGATCAAAGCCGACCTCGACACCAAGTTCGGGTCCGGTCCACGCTCGCCGGGCACCAAGAATTTCTCGAGCACCTCGATCGGGCCGACGTTCGGACAAACCGTCGCGAAAAGCGCGATCCTCGCAATCATCGCATCGCTGCTGGTGATTTCGATCTATATCGCACTGCGGTTCGAGTGGAAGTACGCCGTCCCCGTGCTGATCGCGCTGATGCACGACCTGCTGATCACGGCCGGCGTGTATGCACTGACCGGCCGCGAAGTCACGACCGCCACCGTGGCGGCGCTGCTGACGATCCTCGGCTATTCGATGTACGACACGATCATCGTGTTCGATCGTGTGCGCGAGAACGTGCCGCGGATGCCACGGGCCGCCTTCTCGCAGATCGTCAACCGCTCGATGTCGGAGGTGCTGACGCGTTCTCTGGCCACGAGTTTCTGCACACTGCTGCCGGTGGCCGCGATCTTGCTCTTCGGCGGGTTAACCCTGAAGGACTTCGCCTTCGCGATGATGGTGGGTATCGCCTCCGGCGCCTACTCCTCGATCTTCATCGCCTCGCCGGTGCTGACTCACTGGAAGGAGCGCGAGGGCGTCTATCGCAACCGCCGCGCGCGGATCGAGCGCGATCTGGGGTATGTGCCCGCGTACGCAACCTCCGCGGAGGGTCCGATCGACGTGGAGCCGGCCCCGAAGCCCAAGCGCGGTCGCCGCGCTGCGGCCGGCGTCGCCGAAGATCCCGGGGAGCAGCTCTCCAAGGACGAGTTCGAGGAGATGGTGCGCGACATCGAGCCGGAGATCGCCGAGCAATCGGACGACTCCGCATCGGCCGCGACACGTGCCGGCGTCGGCTTGCGCGGACGTGGGCGCACACGTAAGGCCCAGCAGGACAAGCAGGCGGATGGCACAAAGCTTCAGAGCAGCGAGCCGCCGAGCGAGCCGAGCAACGGTGCGCCCGAGCGCGACCCGGCTGCGGATCTCACGCCCGAGGATCTCGTCATGAAGGACAGCGGCACCTCGCGACGTGAGAAGTCCAAGCGTTCGCGTAATCGCCGGCACGGAAGGGCGCGCTGATGAGCATCGTGACAGGCATCGAGCGGCGGACGAGCGACCGCGGGGGGTGGCGCTGATGGGAATGCTCGGCTGGGTGATGGTGGGTCTTGCGATCTGGCACTTCACGATCTGGCTGCCCGACCGTTTCTGGGGCGGGATCGTCGGAGCGTTCGTCGGCTCGCTCGTCGGCGGGATCCTCACGGGACTTTTGATCTACGGGCTCAAGACCTCCTCGCTGCATGTGCCCGGCCTGAAAACGACCGATATCGCGGTCGTGCTGTACGCCGCGCCCGGCGCGGTGCTCGGCATCGCGGCCGTGTACTTCGAGGGTGTGCGCCGCGGCAGCGCGCCCGCCGCCGGTCGCAACGCCTGAGAACCTGTTTCTGAACTGCCCGCCCGCTTCCGTCTAGCGCGCCCCGTAGTGTGGGCGCACGATGGTCCGCTTCGACATGACCGATTGCGCCGAGCGAGACGTCGCTCTGCTGCGCGAACAGTTGCGCGTGAGCGACGCGCTCGCGCAGGTGCTCGTCCGCCGTGGCTACGGCGACCCGGACGCGGCTCGCGCCTTCCTGGCGGCGGATGAGCACCACGAGCTTGACGAGTTCACGGGTTTGCAGGATGCCGCCGAGGCGATTCTCGCTCATGTGCGCGCCGGCAACCGGATCACGATTCACGGCGACTACGACGTCGACGGTGTGTGCTCCACCGCGATACTCGTGCGCGCGCTGCGCAAGCTCGACGCTAAGTGCGACTGGTACCTGCCCGACAGGGCGAGCGACGGCTACGGCCTGAGCGCGGCGACGGTGCGGCGACTCGCGAGCGCGGGCACGCAGCTGCTGATCACCGTCGATTGCGCGATCACCGCCGTTGAGGAGGTTGCGCTGGCACGCTCGCTCGGGATCGAGACGATCGTCACCGACCACCACCTGCCGCGCGCCGACGGGCTGCTGCCGGATGCGCCGATCGTGCATCCCGCGCTGTGCGACTATCCGTGTCGCGAGCTGTGCGCGGCGGCGGTGGCCCACAAGCTCGCCCAGGCGACGCTCCGTGCCGCCGGAGGCGACCCGCGCGAAATCGACGAGGATCTCGACCTGGTGGCGCTCGCGACGATCGCCGATGTGGTCGCGCTGGTGGGCGAGAATCGTGCGCTTGTCCGTCGTGGCCTGCGTGCGCTCGCGGCTACCGCCAAGCCCGGCTTGCGTGCGCTGATGTCCGTCGCCGGCGTGGACCCGGGGAAGGTGGGCGAGCGTGCCGTCGCGTTCGCGCTGGCGCCGCGCATCAATGCGGCCGGGCGTTTGTATCGAGCGGACGCGGCGCTCGAGCTGATCCTCACGACCGACCCACAGCGAGCAGCTCAGGTCGCTCAGGAGCTAGACCGCGCAAACAGCGAACGCCGGCACACCGAGCAGAGCATCCGCGTCCAGGCCGAAGCGCAGATCGCGCGGTTGGCCGACCGCGAGCAGCGCTCGGCATTCGTGCTCGCGGGCGAGGGATGGCATCCCGGCGTGATCGGGATCGTTGCTTCGCGCCTGGCCGAGCGCCATCGCCGCCCGGTGGTGATGATCTCCCTCGACGGCGAGACCGGCCGCGGCTCGGGACGCTCGATCGAGGGGTATGACCTGCTTGGGGGGCTGACCGCTTGTGCGGAGCAGCTCGTGCGCTACGGGGGTCACAGCGCCGCCGCCGGCGTCGAGCTTCGCCGCGAGCATCTGGCGGCGTTCGCCGTCGCACTGGACGCCCATGCCGCAAGCGTGCTCTCGCCTGAGGATTTGATCGCGCGCGAGCGAGTGGATGCGATCGTGGACGGCGCGCAGCTCGACATGAGCCTCGCCGAGGAACTCGCCATCCTCGCTCCCTTCGGCCGGGGCAACCCGACCGTGTCGCTGATGGTGCGCGACGCGATATTGCGCGACGTGCGTCCGATGGGCCAGGGGAAGCACGCTCGCTTCACCGTCGAGTCCGGCGGTGTACACGCGCGCGCGGTGGCGTTTGGAAACGACGGGAAGCTCGGCGTGCAGGAGGGCGAGCCGGTCGATGCGACCTTCGTGCTGGAGGTCAACGAATGGAGGGGAGCCAGCGAGCCGCGACTGGTGCTTCGTCACGCCCAAGCCGCCTCAAAGAGGGCTACCCTTAAGCCATGCCCGATATCCGGCCCAGTCCAGTCGACACTGTTTCCACTGCCAGCTCCCCTCGCCGCCTCCGCCGCAACGAGCTGAGCGAGTTCGAGCGGCGGCTGCTCGACGACCTGTTCGCGATCGTCTCCGAGCACGCAGCCGACGCGGCTGTCGAGATCGATCGCGGGCGTGTGGAAGACGCGTTCGTGTTCGCCTGCGAGCACCACGCGGCGCAGCGCCGCAAGTCCGGCGAGGATTTCATCGTGCATCCGGTTGGCGTGGCGCGCATCTGCGCCGGTATGCGGCTGGACACCGAGACTTTGTGCGCGGCGCTGCTGCACGACACGGTGGAGGACACCTCCGCCTCGATCGAGGAGGTGCGCGAGCGTTTCGGTGAGGAGATCGCCGGCGTCGTGGACGGTGTGACGAAGCTCACCGGCATCGTCTTCCAGTCGCGCGACGAGGCACAGGCCGAGAACTACCGCAAGATGATGGTCGCGATGGCCACGGACATCCGGGTCATCCTGATCAAGCTCGCCGATCGCCTGCACAACATGCGCACGATCGAGGCGATGCCCAAGCAGAAGCAGATCGAGAAGGCGCGCGAGACGATCGAGATCTACGCGCCACTCGCTCACAGGCTGGGCATCCACGCGATCAAGTGGGAGCTCGAGGACCTCGCGTTCCAGACGCTGCACCCTCGCAAGTTCAACGAGATCAAAGGGCTCGTGGCCCAGCAGCGCGACGAACGTGAACGCTACGTCAGCGAGGCCGGCGACTACCTGCGCAGCGAGCTCGACGGTATGGGCATCCAGGCGCAGATCGCGGGCCGCGCGAAGCACTTCTACTCGATCTACTCGAAGATGACCAAGAAGGGCCGCGAGTTCAACGAGATCTACGACCTGACCGCAATGCGGGTGATCGTCGACTCGGTCAAGGACACCTACGGCGCCGTCGGCGTGATCCATTCGCTGTGGAAGCCGCTGCCGGGGCGCTTCAAGGACTTCATCGCGATGCCGAAGTTCAACATGTACCAGTCGCTGCACACGACGGTGATCGGTCCCGAAGGCCGGCCGCTCGAGATCCAGATCCGTACCCGGGACATGCATGACCTGGCCGAGTTCGGGATCGCGGCGCACTGGATGTACAAGTCGGGCAGCCGCCGCGGCGACGCGCGTGACCCCGACGGCAAGCT
>DATNKN010000136.1:0-17455 GCA_035603375.1 Solirubrobacteraceae bacterium | reverse complement strand
CATCAACGACGGCTGCGGCTCGACCCACATCGAGGTGCTCGCCGCCCAGATCGCGCAGTCCGGCCACGACGTCGGCTTCGCGTTCGACGGCGACGGCGACCGCGTGCTCGCCGTCGACCGCGCCGGTCGAGTCGTCGACGGCGACGAGCTGCTCGCGCTCGCCGCGCTGCACCTGCGCGCGACCGGCAAGCTCAACGGCGACGGCGTGGCGGTGACGGTGATGACCAACTACGGCTTCCACGCCGCGATGCGCGAAGCCGGCATCGAAGTGGCGTCCACGAGCGTCGGCGACCGCTACGTACTGGAGGAGCTTCGCCGCAAGGGCTGGACGCTCGGGGGCGAGCAGTCCGGGCACATCATCGACATGGGCTTCAACAGCACCGGCGACGGCATCGCCTCCGCTCTGCTTACGCTGGAGGCGCTCGCCGGTCGCGACCTCGCCGAGCGCGACGCCATGCGCAAGCTGCCCCAGCGACTCGTCAACGTGCGCGTGCGCGACCGTGGCGCGCTGGCGAGCGCCGACTCAGTCCTTGCGGCGGTGCGCAGCGAGGACGAGGCGCTCGCGGGGCGCGGGCGGGTGCTGGTGCGTCCCAGCGGCACCGAGCCGCTGGTGAGGGTGATGGTCGAGGCGCCCACCGACGAGGAGGCCGACGCCGCCTGCTCGCGCTTGGTGGCGCTGGTGGAGCGCGAGCTGAGTTAGGTGTAGTTCCTAAGCACGTTGTTCATCCGGGCGGTCGGCTACGCGGTCCACCGTGAGCACGGGCGCGAGATGCTGCATCTGCGCTAGAACATTCGCCCAGACGCCTGGTCGGGTCGATTGGGCGCTGGTATCGTCGGCTGCGTGTGCGGCATCGTCGGCTACGTAGGTAGACGCCCGGCCCGCGAGCTTTTGCTTGCCGGGTTGCTCAAGCTCGAGTACAGGGGCTATGACAGCGCCGGTATCTCGCTGATCGTCGAGGACCGCATCGAGGCGGTGCGCTCGGTCGGCAACCTGAGCGCATTGCAGGCGAAGCTAGATGGCCTTGGTGGCGCAGGGGGTGCCGGTGCGCCGGTGGCGCTCGCCGAGCGGCCTGCCACAACCGGTATCGCCCACACGCGTTGGGCCACGCACGGGCGCGTCAGCGAGGAGAACGCCCATCCCCATTACGACTCCGAGGACCGGCTGCACGTCGTGGTGAACGGCATCGTGGAGAACTACATGGCGCTCAAGGAGCGCCTCGCGGGCGAAGGTTGCGTGTTCACCTCGGAGACCGATGCGGAGGCGATCGCCCACCTGATCGCCTCTCACTATGACGGCGATCTCGCAGCTGCGGTGCGAGCGGCGTTCGGCGAGCTGGAGGGCCACTTCGCGTTTGTGGCGATGAGCCTGGAGGAGCCCGACACACTGGTCGGGGCCCGCAAGGAGTGCCCGCTGGTTGTGGGGCGTGGCGAGGGCGAGCAGTTCATCGCCTCGGCGGTGCCCGCGTTTCTCGCGCAAACACGCTCCATCCAGTACATCGAGAACGGTGAGATCGTGGTGCTACGTCCCGATGAGGTCACGATCCTCACCGCCGCCGGCGCGCCCGTGCATCGCGGGCTCGAGCAGATCGACTGGGACGAAGCGGCCGCCGAGAAGGGCGGCTATGAGACCTTCATGCTCAAGGAGATCCACGAACAGGCCGACGCGGTGGCCGAGACGATCGCCGACCGTGTGGCGCGCGGCGATGGGGTGAACCTCGATGAGGTGGGCGCGTTGGACGAGGCGATACTCGCCGACGTCAAGCGCGTGGTGGTGCTGGCCTGCGGCACCTCCTACCACGCCGGCCTTGTGGGCCGATATGCGATCGAGGAGTGGGCGCGACTGCCCGTGGAAATGGACATCGCCTCCGAGTACCGCTACCGCAACCCGGTCGTCGGCCCGGGCGACCTCGTCGTCGGCATCTCCCAGTCCGGGGAGACGGCGGACACGCTGGCGGCGATGCGCAAGGCGCGCGAGCGTGGCGCGACCGTGCTCGCGATCACGAACGTGATGGGCTCGCAGATCGTGCGCGAGGCCGACGGCGTCCTGTTTACACGCGCGGGCCTCGAGATCGGGGTTGCCGCGACGAAGACGTTTGTGTGTCAGGTCGCGGTCGTCTACCTGCTCGGGTTGCGCTTGGCGGAGTTGCGTGGCACGCTCGAGCCTGAGCGGCTGAGTGAACTGGTCGGCGAGCTAAAGCGTCTGCCGCACTGCATCGAAGAGGTACTCGCCGAGGCTGCCGCGCCGATCAGTCAAGTCGCCGACGAGCACTGGCAAAAGGAGTTCTTCCTCTACCTTGGCCGTCACGTCGGCCTGCCCGTCGCACTCGAGGGCGCGCTGAAGCTCAAGGAGATCTCCTACATCGCCACCGACGCGTATGCGGCGGGGGAGATGAAGCACGGCCCGATTGCGCTGCTCGAGGACTCAACGCCCGTGGTGTGTGTGGCGACCGACTCGCCCGTGCGCGAGAAGATGGTGTCCAACATGCAGGAGGTGCGCGCGCGCGGCGCCCACACGATCGCGATCGTGACTGCCGGCAACGATCTGCTCGCGAGCCAGGTGGATGTGGCGATCCCGATTCCAGCAATCGACTGGATGCTGCAGCCGATACTCGCGGTCATCCCACTGCAGATGCTCGCGTATGAGATAGCCAGGCGGCGCGAGCTGAACGTCGATCAGCCTCGCAACCTGGCAAAGACGGTCACCGTCGAGTAGTCCCGCCGGGGATCGCGCCGGGCCGCCGCGCGCGAACGCTTAGTATCGCCCGTGATGAGCGCCCTTCCCGACTGGTGCGAGCCGCTGCTCAGCGCGCCCGAGATGCGGGCTGTGGACCGCTGGGCGATCGAGCAGCAGGGGATACCCTCGCTTGAGCTGATGGAGCGCGCCGGGGCGGGGGTTGTGCGCGCGCTCGAGGATCTCTCGCCCGACGGTGCGGTGACCGTTGTGTGCGGTAAGGGCAACAACGGTGGCGACGGGCTGGTCGTGGCGCGGTTGTTGCGCGAGGCGGCGCGCGAGGTGAGCGTCGTTTGTCTCGCGCCGGCGGACGATCTTTCCCCCGACGCGCGCGCCAACCTGGAGCGCCTGCCCGGCGAGCCACCGCTGCGCTTCGGCGAGCCGGCCGCGCGGCAGGCGATCGAGCAGGCGCACACGCTTGTCGACGCCCTGCTCGGCACGGGCTTCGCGGGCTCTCCGCACGGCGCCGTGGCGGAGGCGATCGAGGCGCTGAACGCCGCACCTGGGCTCGTGCTCAGCGTCGATGTGCCAAGTGGTGTCGACGCGTCCACGGGGATCGTCGCGGGCGTTGCCGCTGAAGCGCGGAAGACCGTCAGCTTCCATGCGGGCAAGCCCGGCCTTTGGATACATCCCGGCAAGGGTTGTGTTGGGGATACATGCACGATCGAGATTGGCGTTCCGCGCGGCGCACCATCACACGCCGACATCGGCTTGATCGGCGAGCGGGTGCTTGGTGTGTTGCCGCGCCGGGGGGCAAGCTCGACCAAGTTCACGAGCGGCCACGTCGTTGTGGTTGGCGGCTCGCGAGGACTGACCGGCGCTCCGGCGATGGCCTCGCTTGCGGCGATGCGCGCGGGCGCCGGGTACGTGACGGCGTGCGTGCCGGAGTCGCTCCTCGGAATACTCGACGTGCAGCTGATGGAGACGATGACGCGCGGACTGCCCGACGAGCGTGGCGCGCTCGTGCCAGAGGGGCTCTCCGCGATGCTTGAGGCACTCCAGCGCGCAGGGGCGCTTGTGCTTGGTCCGGGGCTTGGCCGTGAGCAGACCAGCGCTTGCTTCGCGCGCGAGCTGGCAGGCGTGGCGCCGGTCGCGATGGTGCTCGACGCGGACGGGCTGAACGCCCATGCGGGCCATCTGTCCGATCTCGCTCGCAGGCAGGCGCCGACAGTGCTCACGCCGCACGTGGGCGAGCTTGCGCGCTTGCTCGGCAGCGACAGCGATTCGGTGCAGCGCGAGCGTCTGTCGAGCGCCCGTGCCGCCGCCGAGCAATCCGGCGCCGTGGTCGTGCTGAAGGGCGACGACACGCTGGTCGTCGAGCCGGCCGGGCGCGTCGCGATCAGCCCGGGAGACAGCCCGGCGCTCGCGACCGCAGGTACCGGCGACGTGTTGAGCGGCACGATCGCGGCACTGCTGTCGCAGAACCTGGATGCTTTCGAAGCCGCCGCCGCCGGCGTGTATTTGCACGTGCGGGCAGGGCGCGAGGCGGCACTCCGGCTCGGTGCCGCGGAGGGCGTGATCGCCGGTGACGTGATTGCCGCGCTACCGGCGGCGAGGCGCCCGTGAGCCCTCGTCGCGCGCTCGCGCGTGTGAATTTGGCGGCAATCGAGCGCAATTGCGCGCGCCTGCGCGCTGAGCTGGCGCAGGAGTGTGAGCTGTGCGTGGTGGTCAAGGCCAACGGCTACGGCCACGGTGCCGCCGCGAGCGCCCGTGCGGCGCTCGACGCCGGTGCCAGCTGGCTGGCGGTGGCGGGCGCACGCGAGGCGGTCGAATTGCGGCGGAGCGGCTTCGTGCAGGAGCGGCTGCTCGTGATGGGTGCGCTCAGCGCGGTCGAGTTGCACGAAGCGCTGGAGGCCGGCGCGGATGTTGTCGTGTGGAGCGAGCAGGCGGTGCGCGCGGTCGCCGAGGCCGGTGGCGGGCGCGTGCACGTCAAGCTCGACAGCGGCATGGGGCGCCTCGGTACGCGCGATCCCGAGCAGGCCTCGCGTGTGGTGAAGGCGGCGATGACCACCATGGGTGTCCAGTTGGCCGGTGTTATGACGCACTTCGCGACCGCCGACGACGAGCACGATCCGTTTTTCGAGCGCCAGCTGGACACGTTCGCGGAGTGGGCCGGAAAGGTCAAGGCAGCTCATCCAGAGGTTGTCGTGCACGCTGCCAACAGCGCCGCAACCCTGCGCGAGAAGCGCGCCCATTTCGACATGGTGCGCTGTGGCATCGCGGTGTATGGGATGGACCCGTTTGGGATCGACCCGCTCGCGCAGCGGCTCGATCCGGCGCTCGAGCTGACCTCCTACGTAGCCGAGGCGAAGGGCTGCGCGCCGGGACAGAGCGCCGGTTATGGACGGCGCTTCGTGGCCGAGCGCGACACGGTGCTCGGAGTGCTCCCGATCGGCTACGGCGACGGCTGGCGCCGGGCGTTGTCGAACAACGCCGAGGTACTCGTCGCGGGCGAACGCCGTCCGATCGTGGGCACCGTGAGCATGGACAACCTCACCGTCGATCTCGGCGAGGATGCGGATGCGGATGCGCTGGCCGGGAGCGAGGCGGTGTTGATCGGGGTGCGCGGGGAGCAGCGCATCTTCGCCGAGGAGGTTGCGCGCCGGATCGGAACGATCAACTACGAGGTAACCTGTGGGCTGACCGCGCGAGTACCGCGCGTCTACCATCGCGACGGCCGGCCTTGACGAGCGCCGACGCATTGCGGCTGGTGCGCTCCGCGCTGGCGGATCGGCCGGCGTGGCTGGTGGGCGGAGCGGTGCGCGACCTCACGCTCGGCCGGCCGGTCGGCGATCTCGACGTCGTGCTCGACGGCGACCCGGAGCAGGCGGCGCGAGCGATAGCGCGGGCGGCGCGCGGGACGGGCGGCGATGGGGCCGCGTGTTTCGCGCTATCCGAGCGTTTCGGGGCTTGGCGCGTCGTGGGTCGTGAGGGCTCCTGGCAGGTGGACATCGAGCGCTTGCGGGGCGGGTCCCTACAGGAGGACCTAGCGCTGCGCGACTTTACCGTCAACGCCGTCGCCGAGCCGCTGCGGGGAGGAGCGCCGCTGGACCCGCTCGGGGGCCTGGAGGATCTGCACGTCGGGCGCCTGCGGCTCGCCGGCCCTGGTGCTTTCCAGGACGATCCGCTGCGGGTGTTGCGTCTCGTGCGGGTCGCGGTCGAGCTTGACCTGACGCCTGATGCCGACGCGCTCCTCGCAGCGCGGGCGCAGGTGGAGCGACTCGTCGAGGTCTCCCCGGAGCGGGTGTTCGTCGAGTTGCGGCGGATCGTCGCCTCAGATCGCGTGTTGCGAGGTATCGAGATGCTGGATGAGGTTGGCGCCGCGGCCGTGGTGCTGCCCGAGCTGGGGGCGATGCGGGGGGTGCAGCAGAGCCGCTATCACCACCGCGACGTATATGGCCACACGCTCGAGGTGCTGGAGCGGGCGGTCGAGTTGACAGCGGGCGACGCCCTGGATAGGTCGCCCGCGCGCAAGGAGAGCGAGGGCGCAAAGATCGGTGTCGCCGAGATGCTGGGGGAGGACCGCGCGCAGGTGCTAGCTGTGCTGGCTGAGCCGCTCGCGGACGAGATGACGCGCGGGGAGGCGCTGCGCTGGGGTGCCCTGCTGCACGACGCCGCCAAGCCGGCGACGCGCGCCGTGCGGGTGTGGGACCGGCGCGTAACGTTCATCGGCCACGACACGCTTGGGGCCGACCTCGCCCGTGACGTACTCGGCCGCTTGCGCGCGAGCGTGCGCTTGCGCGAGCACGTGGCGGGGCTCGTGCGCCATCACCTGGCGCTCGGCTTTCTCGTACACGAGCCACAGCCGCTCGCGCGCACGACCGTATTCGACTACTTGCGCCGTTGCGACCCGGTCGGGGTGGACGTGACGCTGCTGTCGGTATGCGACCGGCTGGCCACGCGTGGAGCGAAAGCGACGGAGGCGATCGAGGCGCATATGGCCCTGGCGCAAGCGATGCTCGGTGATGCGCTGCGCTGGCGCAACGACGGCCCGCCCGCGCCACTCGTACGCGGCGACGAGCTGGCGGCGGAGCTGGGCATCGCGGTTGGGCCGCGCATCGGGGAGTTGCTAGCCGATCTCGCCCGTGCGCAATACGCGGGCGAGGTGACCACGCGCGAGCAGGCGGTCGTCTTCGCGCGCCACCGCGAGCCGCGGGCTCGAGCCGGTTGAGAGTGTCCCGCCTCGCGCCGAGGCCGGCGGAGGCTCCTCGGGCAGCGCAACCCACCGGGGGTTGGGCGACTAGGATTGCGCGGGATGGCCGAGCCGGACTGCATCTTCTGCAAGATCGTCGCGGGTGAGCTACCGGCGAGCATCGTCGACGAAGACGAGCGCACAATCGCCTTCATGGACATCAGTCCAGCCACGCGCGGCCACGCGCTGGTGATACCGCGTGCTCACACCGCGGACCTGCTCAGCATCGATCCCGAGGAGCTGGCGGCCGTCACGGTCGCGGCGCGGCGCCTTGCGATTCGCATGAAGGAGCGCCTCGGCGCGGACGGGATCAACCTCATCAACTCGTGCGGCGCCGCGGCATGGCAAACCGTCTTCCACTTCCACGTGCACGTGATTCCACGCTACGAGGGTGATCCGCTGCGCCTGCCATGGGTGCCGGCTCCGGGCGATCCCGGCGACATCGCCGCGGCCGCGGCGATGATCGAACTCGCTCCGAAAAAGGGGGAATAGCGGGTTGCACGTCGAACCGCTACATCGTCCCCATCCATGTGTTCCTGTTGATTGGTCGCTATGAAACGTCTCCCCACAGTGGTTTTGATTGCCTGCGGTCTGGCTCTCGTGCTCCCGGCGGGCTCGCTCGCCACGCTCAGCGAAGTCGGCGTGATCCCGGAAACGACACCGCCCAGCACGCCGAGCTGCCCGACCCCGTCGTGTCTGGCCGTCAGCCGCACCACCGGATTTCAGGTCAAGGTCGAAGCCAACAACAATCTGGTGGCAGCGCCGCGCGAAGGCACGGTCGTCGCGTGGACCGTCACGCTCGGCAAGCCCAACGCGACGCAGATCAAGTATTTCAACGCAAACGAGGGTGGTCCCGCCTCGGCGGGGATCGCGATACTGCGCCCCCAGAAGAGCCCCAAACTGACCTACAAGCTGATTGCCCAGAGCCCGGTTGTGCCGCTTGAAAAGTATTTCGGCAAGACCGCTCAGTTCCCGCTAGCCACAACACTGGCGGTGAAGAAGGGCGACGTGGTCGCGCTCACAGTGCCCTCGTGGGCGCCGGTGCTGGCGCTCAATTTCGGCAAGGGCACCTCCTGGCGGGCCAGCCGGCCGAAGGGTCAATGCGCGACCACCGGCATCCAGACCGCGCAGGCGTCGCTCGGCTCCAGCGCGCAGTACTACTGCCTGTACCAGACGGCGCGACTCACCTACAGCGCGACGTTGATCTCAACGCCCTAGGTCGGAGCGCGGTCAGCTGGGCGTGGCGGGCGGCTCCGCCGCGCGGCTTGTGCGCGCGGTTGGCTTGCGGTGTTGCCTAAGGGGCGCTGGCCCCGCCGCTGGAGCCGACGCTGCTAGCGGGTTTTTCCGCCGTTTTTTCAGATGCGGGTTTTTCGCTTGTCGCTTCTTTGGGGGTTTCGCCACCGGCGGAGGTGCCGCCCGCCGCGCCGCTTTCGGCCGCGCCCGACCCCGAGGAGCTTTCGCCGCCGGTTTCGCTGTCACCGGCGGTCGAGCCGGATGAGGTTTTTTCTCCGGCGGTGGAGGTTGTGGCGGTGGTCGACGTCGAGGTCGTTTCGGTCGTGCCTTTTTCCGCCGAGGTGCTGCTCGGCGGAGTGATTTCAGGCGTGCTCTTCGGAACGGCGTCGGACACGTTGCTGCCGCCGCACGAGCTCAGGGCGAGGCCGGAGAAGGCAACCAGAGCGCTTGCGGCGAGCGCGAGGATACGAGTCCGATGTGGACCCCTGCTCACGTGCCGAGCGGACCCATCCGGCGCGTGCAGGTGGGACAGTCGTTCAGGTCCTTCTGGGCGGGCTGCTCGCACCACGGGCAGAACCGCAGGTTCTCCACCGACCACGGCAGGCGCGACTCGCTGGGGGCGAGCGGGAGCAGCTTGCCGACGATCTCCATCGGCTCGCCCGATTCGCGATCGAGATACACCTGGTCGGGCTGCGCCTCGATCACGACTTCGCGGCCACTGGAGGGGGTACGCAGGCGATAGCGTTGGCTCGTGCTCACGCCCGGCACTCTAGCGAAGCGAGTCCGGGAATAGGCTGATGGCGACGACGGACCGATGGGGACGACGGGACGATCGGGGAGGACGAGCTGATTGTGGGGATAGGCTGGCAGGGGATGCGCGTCCTGATTTTCCACGGCTATCTGCTGGCCGGCACGGGCTCCAACGTCTACAACGCGTGCCTATCCAGAGCGTTGGCGCGGCTCGGGCACGAGGTGCACCTGTTCTGCCAAGAGCGCCACCCCGAGCGTCTGCCGTTCGTCGGTGCTGCCGGAGACTGGGACGACGGGGAGCTGTGCGTGCGCGCGCTTGCCGGACCTCGAGCGGAGGGTGCTTCGCTGTGCACCGTCTATCGGCCCGACATCGGCGGGCTGCTGCCCGTATATGTGCTCGACCCCTACGAGGGTCTTGAGGCGAAGACCTTCGCCGAGTGCACCGAAGCGGAGGTGGCGGCATACCTCGATGCCAATGTGGCCGCGGTGAGCGAGGTCGTCGAGCGCGTGTGTCCGGACATCGCGCTCGCCAACCACGTCATGATGAGCCCGACGATCCTGACACGAGCACTGGGCGGCAGGACGCCGTACGCCGTGAAGATCCACGGGAGTGCGCTGGAGTACACGCTCAAGCCCAATCGCGAGCGTTTTCTGCCCTATGCGCGCGAGGGGCTCGCGAGGGCCCGGACCGTGCTCGTCGGCTCCCGTCACACCGCCGAGAGCCTGTGGGCGACGCTGGGCGGGGCATGTGGGGCGTCGATTGAGCAGCGCACGCGTCTCGGTCCGCCCGGTGTGGACGTGGAGCAGTTCGCGCCGCGCGCCACGCCGGACGCAGAGAGCGCCCGTTCGGCTCTCCCGCGGGCCGTGCGGGCGATCTGGCCGGCGGGCGAAACGGTGGCGTTCGTGGGCAAGCTGATCCCCGGCAAGGGCATCGATCTGCCGATCGTGGCGTGGCCGCTGGTGCTCGAGCGCCGGCCTCGCGCGAAGCTGTTGGTAGTCGGCTTCGGCAGCTGGCGCGAGTCGCTGGAAGAGCTGTGTCGCCTGCTGGGGCGGGGGGAGCTGGAGCGGATCGAAAGCGTCGCGCGGGCTCACGTGCTCGCGTTTCTGCGGGGGCTGCACGGGAGCGAGCGTGAGCGCTACCTCGATGCGGCGCATGGGCTCGCGGAGAGGATCGAATTCGTCGGCCGCCTCGACCACGAGGAGCTGGCGAAGGTGCTGCCGGCGTGCGAGGCGCTGGTGGTGCCCAGCACCTTCCCGGAGTCCTTTGGGATGGTCGCCGCGGAGGCGGCTGCCTGCGGTGTGCTGCCCGTGAGCGCCGCGCATTCGGGTCTTGTGGAGGTGAGCGAGATCCTCGCGGCAAAGCTGCCGCGGCAAGCCGCGGCTTGGTTGTCGTTTGCGCTCGACGACAACGCCGTGCCGGCCATTGCCGAGCATGTGAGCGCCTGGCTGGAAGCCGATCCGGAGCTCAAGCAGCAAACCCGAGCCGCGCTTGTGTCGGTTGCGCGCGAGCGCTGGTCCTGGGAGGGAGTCGCGCGCGGCGTGCTCGCGGCTGCGGGAAGGGAACTCGACACCGTGCGCAGGACGGACGGATGGCGCGTGAATGAGATCGGCGTAGAGCGGGCACATGGCACGCGCGCATAGGTGCGGTTCGGGCGGATACTTGACGGATGGCCCTCAGCGCAATACATTGAGGCAATCGTTGCAAGCAGTTCCGACTACGGGAAGCGAGGCGCGATGCACGTACGAGACGGAATGAGTCCGATGGTCCTGGCAGTGGGTCCTGGTCACACGCTGCGCGACGCCGCACGGCTGATGTCAGAGCGCCATGTGGGCGCGGCTGTTGTGATCGACCCCGACGCAAGCGGACCCGGGATTCTCACCGAGCGCGACGTGCTCAGCTCGATCGGCGCGGGCGAGAGCCCGGACGTCGAGCTGGTCGCCGACCACCTGACGCGAGACGTGGTGTATGCCGAGCCGAGCTGGTCTTTGGAGGAAGCCGCAACCGCGATGGTTCGCGGCGGCTTTCGCCACCTGATCGTCGTCGAGCGTGGAGAGACAATGGGGATACTCTCCGTGCGCGACGTCGTGCGCTGCTGGACCGACGAGGGGGCTGTCTGCCCCGTTCCGGCGAGCGCAGCCGTGGGGTGAGAGAGGGAAGGCTCGTGCGCTCGCCTCGGGGAAGCGAGTGCCGCCTTTTCATTGGGGCCGCGCGTGGATTGGGAATCCCACCCACTGCGCGCGGCGCCTCACCGCCGTGTTCTAGGTGCGATCAGTGATGGTCGAGCGGTAGCTCGTCGACTTCGCGACGCGTGTCTTTGATCCAGCGCACGACCGCGACCACCGTGATGATCACGCCGCCCACCAGCAGGATCTTGCTGATCGTGATGCCGATCACCGCGAGGGTTATGCCCACGGCGACGAGCAGCGGCAGGATCGTAGGGCCGGGAAGGTGGACCTCTTCGCCGGTGGGCGGAATCTCGGGGTCGAGTGGGCTCATGAGAGATACAGTGCGGCCACGATGAACGTGAGGCCGAACATGAACATGCAGATCCCGGCGATAATTATCCCGGCACGGATGTTCTTCTGGGCTAGACGACGGTCCATGACGACGTGAAGATTACAACTTTGCGTCGACGACCATCGCGCAGAACAGCAGCGCGAGGTAGGCGAGCGAGAACAAGTACAGCTGCAGCGCGCTGCGCCGGTCGGCGCGACGGTAGAGCCTCACCGCGCCTGCGATGAATCCGAACCCGAGCAGCAGCGACGCGACCAGGTAGATCGGGCCGAAGCCTCCCGCGCAGAACGGGAGCTGGGTGACCGCGTACAGGAGCACCGAGTAGAGCAGTATCTGCCGGCGTGTCTCGGCCTCGCCGCGCACCACCGGGAGCATCGGCACCCCGACCTTCGCGTACTCGTCCTTCATCAGCAGCGAGAGGGCCCAGAAATGTGGCGGGGTCCAGAAGAACACGATGAAGAACAACAGCACCGCGACGCCGCTCACCGATCCGGTCACCGCGGCCCAGCCAACCAGCGGTGGGATCGCGCCGGCCGCGCCGCCGATCACGATGTTCTGGGGCGTGCGTCGCTTCAGCCACATCGTGTACACGAGCACATAGCCAAGGAACCCGGCGAACGAGAGACTTGCGGCGAGCACGTTGACCGTCAGCGACAGCTCCAGGAAGGACAGCGCCGCCAGCACGCAGCCGAAGGTGAGCGCCGCCCCTGGAGAAACACGCCCGGACGGCACCGGACGGTTGGCGGTGCGCGCCATGCTCGCGTCGATGTCGCGGTCAAACCAGTGGTTGACGGCACCCGCGCCACCTGCCGACAGGTAGCCGCCGAGGCAGGTGAGCGCGATCAGCGCCACAGATGGGCTGCCGGCCACGAGCATCGTGGTGATCGTCGTGAGCAGCAGCAGTGACTGGACCTTCGGCTTGGTCAGCTCCGTGTAGTCGGAGAGCAGCTGCCGAGTCCGTGGAGCGAGCCCGATAGGCAGAGGTGCGTGGCGACTGGATTCAAGAGCTTCAGTCGCCGAGAGCGATGCCGGGGAGCCGTCCATCGCGGTGAGTCTACGTGCGCGGGGCCGCGGACACGCTACAAGCCGATCTGGGTGGCGCCCGCCGGCACCGTGGCGCCTCCCGGCGCGGGTGCGCCCGAGGTTCGCTGCTCGATCTCGCGGCGGATGTCCTTCATCGGTTCGTGCGAGCGCACGGTTGGGACCACGTCGAAGTTGTTGACGGGCGGGGGCGAGCTGGTGAACCACTCGAGCGTGTTGGCCTTCCACGGGTCTGGGCCGGCCACGGCGCCGTGTTTGAGGCTGCGCATGACGTTGACGATCGTGAGCAGCACGCCGCCGCCCAGGATGAACGAGCCGATCGTTGAGATCAGGTTGTAGAGGGCGAGATTGCCGGTGTTGCTGTACTCGTACACGCGCCTCGGCATCCCGTCAAGGCCGAGCACGTGCTGGATCATGAACGTCATCAGGAACCCGAAGAACATCACGTAGAAGCTCCATTTGCCCAGGGTCTCGCTCAGCATCCGCCCGGTGATCTTCGGGAACCAGTAGTAGATCGCGGCAAACACCGTGAACACGGCACCGCCCATCAGCACGAAGTGGATGTGGGCGACCACGAAGTAGCTTTCGTTCAGCTGCCAGTCGACGGGGAACACGGCGAGGAACACGCCGGATATGCCGCCGATCGTGAACAGCGCGATGAAACCCACGCAGAACAGCAGGGGCGTCTTGAATTCGATCGTGCCACCCCACAGAGTCGCCAGCCATCCAAAGATCTTCACGCCTGTGGGAATCGCGATCAAACACGAGCTGAGCATCGCGAAGATGATGATCGCCTCGGGAATCGGCGCGGTAAACATGTGATGCACCCACACCAAAAAGCCGAGGAACGCGATCGTCACAGTGGATGCCGCGATTGCCTTGTAGCCGAAGATCGGCTTGCGCGCGAACACGGGCAGGATCTCCGACACCAGCCCGAATCCTGGCAACACCATGATGTAGACCTCGGGATGCCCGAAGAACCAGAACAGGTCCTGCCAGAGGATCGCCGAGCCGCCGTTGGCGGGGTCGAAGAAGTGCGTGCCGAAGTGCCGGTCGGTCAACAGCATCGTGACCGCTCCGGCGATCACCGGCATCGCGAAGATGATCAGGATCGAGTAGGTCAGGATCGCCCAGATGAACAGTGGCAGCCGTCCCCAGCTCATGCCGCGAGCGCGCATGTTGGCGATCGTCACGTAGAAGTTGATCGCGCCCAGGATCGAGGAGAGGCCGGTGAGGTGGATCAGGTAGATCCACGCGTCCTGGCCGCCGCCGGGAGAGTAGGTGATGCTTGACAGCGGCACGTAGCTCGTCCAGCCCGATTCCGGTGGAGTCCAGAAAACCGAGGCATAGAAGACGATGCCGCCGGCCAACAGCAGCCAGTAGGAGAGCGCGTTCAGGCGCGGGAAGGCCATGTCGCGCGCGCCCACCATCAGCGGCACGAAGTAGTTGGCGAGACCCGCCATCATCGGCACGACGAACAGGAAGATCATCGTGGTGCCGTGCATCGTGAACAGCTGGTTGTAGGTCTGCGGTGCGATCAGCGTGTTTTCCGGCACCCCCAGCTGCAGACGCATCATCAGCGCCTCGACGCCCCCCAGCAGGAAGAACACGAACGTCGTGACCATGTACATGATCCCGATCCGCTTGTGATCGGTGGTCGTGACCCAGCTCATCCAACCGGTTGGTTCTTTTTTTGCCTCGTGCGCGACGATCTGGGGAATTGGGGCTGCGTAGGTGGCCATCTGGGCTGGGCTCCTAGTGTCCGGAGGCAGAGATTCGGTGGGGGCGTGTCGGGCGAGCGCGGGTCACGGGTTCTCGACCTGCCCGGCGCCGACTTCGTGGTTGAGCTTGGTGCGAGCGGTCGCGGCGGCGGCGTTGGCTTCGGCGATCTGCTTCTTTTGGTAGGCCACCCACGCTTCGAATTGCGGGGGCGGAACGGCCTTCACGGTGGCGATCATCCGCGCGTGTCCGCGCCCACAGAGAAGCGCGCATTGGCCGCGGAACACACCGGGCTTTTCGATCTTGAACCACGTGTAGTTGTGGTAGCCGGGCACCGCCTGGAACTTGCCACCGAGCTGGGGGATCCACCAGGAGTGGACCACGTCGGAGGAGACGATGTTGAGGGTGACGGTGGTTTTCGTCGGCACTACCAGTTCCTCGTAAGAGTACGGAGCGCCGAGCCCGTCCGGTTCGTTCTCGCCCGGGTAGACAAACTGCCACACGAACTGTCGGCCGATTACGTCGATTTCCAGCGACTTACCGTCGGGCGGAAGCTTCTGTTCGTCACTCGCGTACAGGTGGGAGGTGTCGCTCACCAGATGTTCGCCTTCGGGGCTGGAGTTGACCGGATCCTGGATCGAGGAGAGCTTGACGAACGTGATCACAGCGAGTATCAGCAAGATGACCGCGGCGGCGAGAGTCCAGCTGATCTCAAGGCGCGTGTTGCCGTGGGTCTGGTTTGCCACGGCACCCTTGCGTGCGCGGTATCGGTAGAGGATGTAGCAGAGGGTGCCCTCGACGATCACGAAGATCACGAGCGCCACCCACAGGGTGATCTTGTAGAGGTTGTCGATCTGGTTGGCGTTCGACGACCCGCCCGACTCGGGGGTGAAGAACGCGAGGGGTATGGAGAGCAGGTGGATCAAAGCGGGCAAGATTCTATTCACGACCGGGCGGAACGCGCGTGCCCGGTCGCAAAAGCCTGCGCCGACGCGCTTTTGGGCACGCATCGAGCGTGAGCTGCATTGGACGTGGAGTACCGTCGCATCGGCGTCTCAATGTCCCTGAAAGTGCGCTGGGCGCTTGGTCAGGAAGGCGCTGACGCCCTCCACGAAATCATCGGTGCCGGCCATTTGCTGTTGCAACGTGGCCTCAAGCTCCAACTGCTCGGCCATGTTCGCGTACAGCTGCTCGTTGAGCAGATGCTTGGCTGCCGCATAGGACTGCGTCGGGCCGTGCGCGAGTCGCGCGACCAACGCCTCGCTCTCCGTGGCGAAGTCCGCATCGGCGAACACTCGGTTGGCAAGTCCCCAGTCGAGCGCCTGCGCCGCCGTTACCCGCTCGCCGAGCATCGCCATCTCTGCTGCCCGTGCCATGCCGACGCGCGTGGGCACGAACAGCGAGGAGCCTCCGTCGGGCACCAGGCCGATGTTGACGAACGCCAGCAGAAAGTAGGCACTCTCGGCGGCCACGACGAGATCGCAACACAGCGCGAGCGAGCAGCCGATGCCCACCGCCGGACCGTTGACGGCCGCCACGACCGGCTTTCCCATCTCGCGGATCGCGTGCATGATCGGGTGGTAGCGCTCGGTCAGCACTCCGTAGACGTTGGGCCGTCCCTCGGACGTTAGGTCATCCCCGCTGATATCCCGCAGGTCGGCTCCGGAGGAAAATGCGCGTCCAGAGCCGACGATACATACGGCGCGCACCGCGTCGTCCTCGCTTGCGCGAGTGAGCGCGGCGAGCAGGTCTTCCCCGAGCTGCTTGTTCCACGCGTTGAGCGCTTGCGGGCGGTTCAGTTCGATCTTCGCCGCGCCGTCGATGAGCGTCATGTTGACTGTGTCGAGCTGCATTGCCGCGGGAGTTTATGGTGTGTGGTGATGAGCAGACCCGTAATCGGCATTTGCACCGCCCTGGAGCGTGCCCGCTGGGGGATGTGGGACCAGCAGGCCGTGTTGCTCTCGCGCAGCTACGTGCAGGCCGTGCAGCAGGCCGGCGCGCTCGTCGTGATGCTGCCACCCGACGAGCTGCTGCTCGAAGATCCCGGCGAAGTGCTCGACCTGCTCGATGGGCTGGTGCTCGCCGGCGGTGCCGACATCGATCCTTCGAGCTATGGCGAGCCAACCCATCCGCAGACGCTCGACACCGTGCCTGAGCGCGACTGCTTCGAGATCGCGCTCGTGCGCGCCGCAATCGAGCGCGACCTGCCGGTACTCGGCATCTGCCGCGGAATGCAGCTGATCAACGTGGCTTACGGCGGAACCCTGCTGCAACATCTACCCGAGCGCTTCGGTCACCACGAGCATCTGCGAGTGCCAGGCACGTTCGACGGCGCCGATCACGACGTCGAGCTAAGCGCCGACTCGTTGGCCGCGCGTGCCGCCGGCGAGACCCATCACGCGACCAAGTCCCATCACCATCAGGGCGTCGATCGCCTCGGGGAGGGCCTGCGAGTCAGTGGCAACTCCTCGATAGACGGCCTGCCCGAGGCGATCGAGATGGCCGACCGCCATTTCGTGCTGGGCGTGCAATGGCATCCTGAGGCCGATCCCTCGAGTCATGTCGTCGGCGCGCTCGTCGCGGAGGCCGAGCGGCATATGCGCGAGAGGATCGGACAGGCAAGCGCCGCGTAGCAACGCGTCGAGGTGACCGTTGCGCCGCGTTTGGGCGACAGCGCGGCGGCGGTCCGTTGGGGCGGTAGGCGGCGTGGCGCCGCGGGCGGGAGGCCGGGTGGGTGCTGCATGGCGCCAGGGAAGTCGGGTAAGCGCCGCATGGCGCCATATACTCCTCGTCCCGTGCGGGGGTCGAGGGCCATCAGGACAGCCGCCTGGGGCCTCGTGGTCGCGGGCGCGCTGGCGCCGCTCGTCCGCAAGCGCTTGGCGATGCCGCCGATCGTCGCGCAAACAGTAGCTTTTGCCGCCCCCCTCGGTCTTTGCGTGGCTGTGCGCCGCTCACGCACCCGTGATGTGGCGGTGTGTGCACTGCAGATGTGGGCCTACCTGGCCGCCTACAAGGCGCCCCACGACGACGAGGATGCGCAGGAGGCCCGCGTGCTGGTCGACTACCCGATCGACGTCGACCGAGCGATTGGCCTCGGCGAGCTGCCGACGGTGCGTTTGCAGCGACGCCTCGCGCGCGGACAATGGCGGCTGGGGGATCGCGTGCTCGTGTGGGCCCACTGGTCGTGGTTCCTGGTGCCTCATGGTGCACTCGTATACATCATGCTGCGCCGCCGCTCACGCTTCGACCGCGCCGCCACGATGACCTATGCGGT
>DATNKN010000098.1:0-8181 GCA_035603375.1 Solirubrobacteraceae bacterium | reverse complement strand
CCCCGCACCCAAACAAGACACGAGAACGAAAAGCACTGTACACAACACGCAACCACATGTCAAGCCCCACACGACAAGGAGCACCGTCAGCTACACAGACACGACCACCGGCTCAAGACGCGCCGCGAGGACGTCGAAGTGCTCAAGCCGCGACCACGCCTCACGGTCCCCGATCGCATACAACCGCCTACGCGCCCGACTGACCGCGACGTTGAGCAGGTTCGGCTTCGACGACGCACCCGGCACATCGATCCAATGACTCCCCGCCAAACGCAACTCCTCCCACTCCGGCGTGCAGTTGAGCATCTGCCCACCATAGGCAACCTCATTCACAATCTCGAACATCGGACTCTCACAACGCCGATGCACATTCAGGGGGATGCCAACCCAAAGGAGTTATCGGCGAGAGAGGACGGGAGCTGGAGTCGCGGGACGCACGCCCGCGCGCCGAGAATCGTCCCAAGCAGCCCGTAGCCTCCAAGACGGGCGAGCAAACACCGGCGCAAGGAGGCGCAAGTGCAGACGAACCTCAACCACATAACCCTGAGCGGCAACCTGACCGGCGACCCCAGACTCGAGGTGCTGCCCTCCGGCCGGGTGGTGTGTGAAATGCCGGTGGCCTGCCACTACCGCGCGCGCAACGCGCAAACGGGCCAGTGGCAGGAGCACACCGACTTCGTCCCCGTGCGCGCATTCGCACACCAGGCAAGAACCGCAAACGACCACCTGAAGAAGGGCGATGCGATAGCCCTCGCGGGCCGCATAAGCTCACGCAAGATCAAAACCCCCGGCAAGGACCACTGGGTATGCGAGGTGATAGCCCAAACGGTGCAGTTCACCGGCGCGCGAAAATGACAACCCCAACGGACTGCGGCCCCAACACCCCGACGCTATCCGTCGCGGGCACGCACGAGCGCCTGCAGCAGCTCCTGGCAAGACCGGTAGTGGCAATAGTCGGCTCCCGCTACAGCACCTACTACGGTCAGGAAACAGCGGCAACTCTCGCCCGCGAGCTGGCGCAGGCAGGCGTGACGATCGTGGCGGGCCTGACGGAGGGAATCGAAGCAAGCGCCCACCACGCCGTACTACAAGCAGGCAAGCCCACGATCGCGGTCGTGCCCGGCTCGCCGCTCATCCCCTATCCGCACGGCCAGAAGCACCTGCACGCAAAGATCCTGGAGCGCGGGTGCGCTGTGGGAGCCGCACAAGCTCAAACCCTCAAGCAGCGCTCCCAACACCGCGGCCACTCCCTGCAAGACCCGCTACTGAAGCGCAACAGCCTGATCGCGGAACTCGCTCAGCTCGTGATCCTCATAGAGGCAACAACAGGCGCCGTGGCGATGCAAACAGCCGAAACAGCGCTCGAACTCGGCCGGGAGGTGGCGGCGGTGCCAGGACGAATCACCGACGAAAGCGCACGCGGCCCGAACCGCCTGATCCGAGAAGGAGCCCACCCAATACTCGAGACCAAGGACGCGATCGACCTACTCGCCTGCCCATATTCCGACAAGCCCACCAGAACGGGACGTGCCTTGAAATGAATCTTCACGGACCCGGACGTATCGACTTGCTGGCCAACGGCTATGACCACCGAGCGCGTGGCGGGACGTGCAGAGGGTCTGCTCGCTGGGCCTCAGGTTCGGTGGGAGGGGTTGGGCGGAGCGGCGGGCCGCTGATGTGGACGTGTCGGATTATTCTCGTGTCATGCAAGCGCCTCTTTTGGTCGCCGTCGCGCAGCCACGGTGTGCAGCGAAGGACATGCACAGTAACGCGCGGGCACATGCCGAGCTGATCCGCAGGGCGCGAGCGCGGGTTGTCATCTTCCCTGAGCTGTCGCTGACTGGCTATGAGCTTGATGCAGATCCGATCGCGCTCGACGATTGCGTTCTGGACATCGTCGTCCGGGCCTGTGAGGAAACGCAGAGCGTCGCGCTTGTGGGAGCGCCGATCCGCGGCTTGGGATCCGGGGCTTACATCGGTTTGCTGCATGTCAGCGCGACGGGCGTCACCGTCGTTTACCGCAAGTGCTTTCTCGGTGGCGGGGAGCCGGCCCACTTCTTGCCGGGCGACGGGCCTGTCGTGATCGAGGTCGACAGCTGGCGTGTCGGATTGGGGATCTGCAAGGACACAGGCGTTGAGCAGCACATCAGCGAGACTGCTGCCCTCAATGTCGACGTCTATCTCGCCGGCCTGGTCCACCTCCCAACCGAGCTGGAGATCCAAGAACAGCGAGCACGACGGATCGCCCAGGCCTGTAACTCCTACGTCGGCTTTGCCAGCTTTGCCGGCGCGACGGGCGGTGGCTTTGATCATACCGCTGGCGTCTCGTCGCTCTGGAGCCCCGCCGGATCTGCGATCGCCCGCGCCGGCACCGGTCCCGACGACTTCGCTCGCGCGACGCTGATCCACATATAACACCTCCAACCGCCCGATCAGACTGCGCCACAAAACGTAGCCACGGCGCCAATTAGTGCGGTGGTCGGTGGCGGTGCGCACCTCACAACGCCTGTGCCACGACAATCGCGTCCAGCGCAGCAGTTGGCCGAAGGATGACACAGCATTGAGGCGAGGGGATCCGAGCCGGCGAGCGGTGCTCCAGTCGCGAATATCTCGATCGGAGCGCGTCGGGTCGTCATGCTCGATCCGGCCGCCAACGGCCGCCCTCGATCTCGCTGATATCGGGCGCGCCGAAGAGCCTGCTGCCGAGACGCTCCATCACGAGGTCGGCAGCTGCTGAGACGCTGTATTGGTGAGGCGGTTCGGCGGTCAACTGGTCCAGGTCGGCTGCGAAGTCAGGGTTCTCGAGCTTGTCGGCGAGATTCGCGCAGAACTCGCGGTAGTTGAACAGGCCCTCCCCCATGTAGTGCGCGAGGCCATCGATCACCAACTGCTCGCTGATGCTCAAGTCGTTGAGGACGTGCCACAGATCGAATAGGTCCCGACCCTTGCGACGCTGGTAGAGCGCGCGGAGCTTCGTCGCCATCAACTCCTCGATCTTGAACGTGCCCACGCTCGCTTCGCCTGACCACCAACGAGAATCCACCGCGTACGGCAGCGTGATACGCGGCAGGAAGGAATCGGTCTCCGCGATGTTCGTCTCGATCTTGATCCTGATGCGTCCCGGCCCACCGGTTGCCTTCGCATCGAAGACGATATGAACCATCTGGCCGCTTTGAGTTGTGCCGTGCTCCACGAGCCCAACACCGAGAGCGACCTCTCGCAGGGCTGTAGGGTAGGGCTTGATGCCCGAGTGTGTACGTCGGACATAGTCGAGGTCTTCGGAGTAGCGCAGCGGCTCGGGGAGGTGCAGCTTGTTCAAGCAGGTCCCGCCCCGAAGCGCAAGCTCACCACCGAGCAGCTCGTGACCGGCGATCTCGACGACCAGTCGCGAGAGCACGAGGTCCTGCTCGATCTGGATTTGCGTGGGCCACGGTGCGCGGGAGATCCACTCGTTCAGATATGCCTGCGCGATCACAGGTCGGGCTCCACCGCGACGTTCATACGGACCCTCCACGCGGGATCGGCGCGCCCCCGCCTCGGACCCGATGCCACGAGCAGGTCGGGCTCCCCTTGATCCAGCCGCGCCGCCAGGCGCAGCGGGCCAAGATCCTGACAGGTGCCGTAGCGCTCCACCAACCATCCGGTGCGCCGCGCAAGCGCACGACCGTGGCGCGCGGCCAGGGTCGCGAGCGCTGAGCCGTCAAGCTCACCGATCTCAGCAAGGATCGTCGCGACGTTGCTGATCCCGCCGCTCGCGCGAGGCTCGCGTGTAAGATCGACGATGGTTGCCTCACGCGAGGACACGGGGATCGAGCCCGTGTGGACGCTTACGATCTCCGTCGGCGTGGCTACCACATGCGTGCTCGTGTAGAAGGACAGGCGCACGCGCCCGATCGCCCGGTCAAGCACTCTCGCGTCGGCCATCGCCTGGAAGACCTGAGGAGCCTGGTGGGAAGCCCCGTGATACGCCGCAGCTGAGAGCAGCGCAACGTAGTAGCGGTGCCCGAGATGGCGCATCAGATCGTCGACGAACCACTCGGCCGGGACCACACCCCAGGAGCGATACTCCGGCGGGACCACCACGTAGAGGCCTCGCGTCGGCGAGAAGACCCGCCTCTGTCTGCGCAGGCGCTGCAGGCCGCTCGTGACCGCCGCGTAGCTCAGGCCCGTCAGCTCCCCGATTTCCTCAAGCGACGCGCTGTAGCGCCCACGCGAGATCAAAAGGTCCGGTAGGTCATGAATCGAGATATTATCCATGGTTTGCATATGTATCAATATAGCGTATATCGATGTTTACATGCAGTTATATACATTCTTATTTGTATGGTTCTGCATCAAAAGCGCATAAAACACCATGCTAATGCAGATATTGATTCTAGGTTTGATCTGGCCCGAGGCCGCGAGACGGGTCGCGAAGGTGTGGCGCAGGTCGTAGAACTTGACCTCTCGTACCCCAGCGGCTCGACAGGCTGCCTTGAAGCGCTTGGTGACCTTTGAGCGATCGAGCGGCGAGCCGGTCTGCGGATGGGCGAACACGAGATCGACGTCGCCGCGGTACTCGGTGCGCTATTGACCAGCGGTCGAGCTCGCCCGCGAGACAGTTGGCCATCGGAACCGAGCGGCGCGTGGAGAGGTCGGACTTGCCGTCGGTCGAGTGCTCGCCACGCACAAACGTGTTGCGCACACGGATGCGCTGCGCGGCCCAAACGACATCGCGCCAGCGCAACCCGAGCAGCTCCGACTGGCGTAGGTGTAGGAAAGCCCCCGTGAAACCGAGCAAGCCAACGCCCGTCACCCGCGACGTGTACTGGGAGGGCGAGGCCCCAGACGCAAATGCCTCCAAGGAGGGGGGCTACCGAGCCTGGGGATCAGAAGTACGGCGAGAGCAAGCAGCCCGTCTCGGCGCTTGTAAAGATCACACCTCTCGCCTGATCCAGCCTCGCCTGGCCAACTCGCCAGCGCTGGCCGCCCGCGACTGCTCCCTGGCTTGGCTTTCCCGACGACGCTCGTGAGTAGCGACAGGGTAGCCAGCGCCCCTCAGGAGCCCCGTCTCAGCCCTCTCGCGGCTAAGAGCCATCCGACGACGAGCCTTCGGTGTGAGCCAATCGCCGTCTGTCCTACGGACCGTCCCCCGTTTCGGGAGCAGGTTGCTCCCGAAATGCTCCCGAAAGCCCCGAGACAGGACGATTCAGACCGGGTACGGCGTGCACCCAGTTGCACCCAGAATTAGCATAATTTGCAGGCTATTTTGCGTGCTCCCGCACGCCCCTGCATCTTGCGTCTTTTAGTCGGGGAGATAGGTGGTGGAGGCCCGTGTTTGCGAGCGATCTAGCCGGGCGTGGGCGGTTTCGTGGGCGGGCGCCGGCTACGAGCTGCCAGTAACGCGGCTCTCAGCACTACCAGCGGATGTCTCGGGAGAACGAGGATGAGCACGAGCCGGGCCCTGCAGCGCATACACGTTGGCAATGATCCCGCAGAGGAAGAGGCCGTAGATCACGGAACCGCGAAGAAGTATCGAATCGTGTCCGCGCGCTACAAAGACGAGCGCGGCTACCTCTCCGACCAGACCGCCCACCCAGAAGCCTCGGAGAAGAAACCGATCGAACGTCTCCCTCGCATCTAGGTCTCGGAAGTAGCGACCATTAACGGCCCCCACGAGCATCAGAACCGGCAGCATCTGAGCCACCACGTCGTAGAAGTCGTGACGGACGTGAACGTGCACCGTGGCCATCCCCGCGCCACAGACAAGCAGCGCGCTGCCGATCGTTAGCGACACTCGGCGATCGACCCGGCGGTTCCACGTGTCGAACGCGCGAGCCTCGATCAAGCGGATATGCCGCCACACTCGCCGCGCGATCGCTGGCACGCGGTAAGCGGCGAGACCACCGTTCTTTGCGGGAGTCGGCTCCATCGCAGCAAGCAGGATCGCGCGACGACCGGATGTGTGGCGCTGCGGGTGCCGTCGACCGATTCAGCCTGCGGCGACCAGCAGCGATGCACCTGCGTAGACGTGCGCCTGCGTGTCCGTAACCGCCTTGCGAACGAGCTTCGGTTCTTGACCAACGGGAGCGATGTCGATCGCGAACTCAAGGCCGGTGGCAGCCGTGATCTTGAACAGCGTCTCGATTTGTGGGTTCTTCTCACCGGCCTCTAGCTCAACGACGCGAGGCTGACTCACGCCCAGTCGACCAGCGAGGTCCCGCTGTGACAGCCCATGATCTGTCCGGTAGGCGATCAGCCGTGCAGCGACCATGCGTGCAAGCGCCAGGCGCTCCCACTCGACCGCGAACTCCGGGTCGGCGTCAAGCGCGGCGGCGAGCACCTCGTCGGCGGTCTTGATGTCCTTTGGCCAGTGGCTTGGAATCTCGGTCATGACTGCATGATAGGTCATGGCTTATCGGAACTCAATTGCCGATCGTAACGCTCAGTGCGAGCCTGGGCGCGTTCAATCAGGCTCGCGAAGCTCTTGTGCCGGTCGATGGCGAGGATCGCGTAGAAGTCGCCAGCTCGGCGATAGATCGCCCGCCAATCGCTTTGCCCCTGCCTCGGACGCAGCTCGCGTAGCGTGGCGGCGCGATCCCCCTTCAGTGGCTTCATGTGCGGCGGGCCGAGCTGCTCGCCGAGTTCGCCCAGCTTCCGCACTGCGTTGAGCAGCGCGCGGTGCTCCTCCTTGGACTTCATCGCCAGCAGCTCCACGACCGCGTCGGGGTCGTAGATGACGCTGTGTCGCATGGCGCTCGATCGCGTCATCGCGGAACCGTACCTGCGTCTTGCGACGTTATTCCAACGTCGACGCCGAGTTGCATCTGCGCGAAGCTCGCCGTCCGCTCGTAGGCAGTGGCGACTCGATCAAGCGCACGATCGCGGTCGCGGTGTCCGTAGAGCCGACGGACAAGCTCGCCTCCATCGGTGTGTCCAAGCGCGATTGCCACGTCCTCCGAAGGCAACTCGAGCACGTTGACCATGTATGAGCCAGCGAAGTGCCGGGTCGCCAAATACAGGCTCCCTTCCCATCCGGCGGCAGCTCTGACCGCCTTCCAGTGGTAGGCGCGTGCCGAAGCGGTCCAATGCTCTCCACGGATCGGCGCGAAGCAGAACTCGCCTTCGACCGGCAGCGAGAGAAGCGCCTCGCGCGCGGGGTCGGTCAATGGCGCCTCGCGCATCTGCCCGTTCTTCGGCGCCGTGAAAGTGCGCGTGGCCGCGCTGAACTGCTCCACAACCCGGATGCGCGAGCGCCCCAGATCGACGTTCGCACGCCGCAGCGCATCCAACTCACCAGGCCGCAGCCCGGAGAAGGCCGCGACCTGGAGCCACGCACCGAACGATGGTGTCGCAAGCTCACGCGCGCAGTGGATCAACTTCCAGACCTGCTCCTCACTCGGCGGCTGGTCGTCCCGGCGTCCGGGGCCACGCGAGATGCCAAGCCGCGCGAACGGGTTGCGGCTCACCAGACGACCGCCCTTGGCCGAGGCCGCGTCGTTGAACATCGCCCTCAGTGCCGGGACGGTGCCATTGCGAACACCGCCCGCAAGCCACTCCGCGACCACCGCGTCCGCGATCGCGTCCATCGGCCGGGACCCGTAGCGCGCGACGAACGCCCTCGTACGCTCCCGGTTGTGGATGTTGGTGGACTCCTTGGGCCGCGCGAACAGCGGATCGGTGGTCCAGCGTGCCCAAAAGGCGGCGAGCGTGACGTTCGCTGCCGGGTCATCGCCGAGGCGTTCGCGCGCTTGCTCGCGTGCCCGCTTGGCCTCGGCCTTCGTCGCAAAGGTCCCCGAGTCGCCGAGCACACGCGAGACGCTCACGTTGTGCCCGCGCGTCGGGTCATAGACCTGTGCCCTCCACCGACCCGAAGGCAATCGCGACAGACTCAAGCCGCCCTCCCCCGCTCCGCCGCCCACGCGATTGCGACGGACGGCCGGAAGCGGCGCGTACGCCGCCCCCACGTCACCGACGGCATCCCCTCAGCCACCATGCGATCGACCGTCGCGACACTCACGCCCATCAGCCGCGCAAGCTCGCAGCGCGACACGTAGGGCTCGATCGGCTTCGGCGCCAGCCACATCCGAGCTGGCGCAGAAATCAGGGTCGGCTTGGTGCTGTCCACAACGGCTATAGACCCCAAGTGGCGCGAACCGGCCACCGACTTTGCTTGTCTCGGCAGAGGCGAGGCGTGATCGA
>DATNKN010000092.1:0-3301 GCA_035603375.1 Solirubrobacteraceae bacterium | reverse complement strand
CCCGCCACATACGCGTTGCGGATGAATTCATGGGCAAGCATCAGGCAACCACCCGGAGCCTCACCACGGGAGCCGCGCCTGTGAGCCGCCGCATGCCGATCACGCCACCACCGCCACTGGCGCCGGCTCGCTCGGTCGCCGCTCGTGTCTGAACGCGTCGGCGGCACGGCGCGCGAGCTTGGCCGCCACATACAGCGCGAACCCAAACGAGGTGATGAAAAAGCCGAGCGGGTAGATCGAGAAGTAGGAGACCCCCAGCCCCAGCCACATCACGAGCAGAGCAAACACAACGCTCAGCGCAAGACTCAACCCGGGCCGCGGCGTAAGCGCCTGTGCGGCCGCCGGCGGCGCGACCAGCAGCGCAAACACGAGCAGCGTACCGGTGATCTGACTGGTGGCGGCCACCGTCAACCCGAGGATCGCCAGGAAGCCAACGTCGAGAGCGCGCACCGGCACTCCGCGTGCACTCGCCGCTTCGGGATCGAGCGAAGCGAGCAGCAGCGGGCGCCCGACAACAGCCAGCGCCGCAAGCACGGCAAGCGCGACGAGCGCGAGCGTCAGCACCTGGCCACGATCGATGCCGAGAAACGTGCCGAACAGCAGCGCTTCGAGTTGCTCCAGCACGCCGCTGTAGAGGCTCAGGAACAGAAACCCAAGCGCCAAGCCCGCGATCTGCACGACCCCGATCGCAGCCGACTCGCCACCACGCCCGCCACGCCCACCGGCGCCGCCACGCCCCCCCGTGGAGGAGCGTCCGATCGCTAGCGCCGCGATCCCACACGCCAGGTAGTAGCCAAGCGCGGTGGGCAGGCCCGCGAGCGCCGCACCGGCGGCGCCCGGAAACGCCATCGTCGCCGTCGTGTGCCCCGCGAAGCTCTGGCGACGCAGCACCATGTACCAACCGACCACAGCGGCCATTACCGCCACGATCGTGCCCGCCTGCAGCGCGTTGACCATGAACTGATAAGCGAGCAGCTCATGCACGTCATGCACGAGGTTCCAGGTGAGGGTCGGGTTGTTCATCGAGCCGGCGCTCCGAGCGCGTGCGGACACACGGCTGGTGCGGGCTGGGCATGACTTCGTGGGTAGTAGCTCATCGCCAAGGGGCCCTCAGTCGTGCCTGTGCCCGTGTACGTGGGGCGCCTCGGGCTGACCCACCACCACCAACCGTCCGTCGCGGGTGCGCAGCACCTCGATCTCCACGCCATACAGCTCGCTCAGCTTCGGCCCGGTGATGACATCCTCCACCGTGCCCTGCAGCGCGTGCCCGCCCGCCAGGTAAATCACCTGGTCGAGATAGGACAGCAGTGGGTTGACGTCGTGGGCGACAAGCAGCACGGCGACGTTCTCGGTCCGGCAGATGCGCTGCACCAGCGCACTCACCGCCGCCTGATTGGGCAAGTCGAGGCTGTCCAGCGGCTCGTCGAGCATCAGGATGCGCGGGCGGCGCACAAGCGCCTGGGCGATCAGGATGCGCTGCTGCTCGCCGCCGGAGAGCTCGCCGAGCGGACGCTCGGCATACGCGCTCGCGCCGACCAGCTCCAGCGCTTCGCGCACACGCTCTCTCGCACGCGCGGCGCGAGCACCCGGTTTCCCGAAGGGCACACGCCCGAGCGTCAGAGGCAATCCCCAGCGTGCACCGTCCAGACCCAGTCGCACGAGATCCACGCCGCGAATCGGCAGCGTCGAGTCGAAGCCGTGACGCTGGGGCAGATAGCCGATCTCGCGATTGGCCGCACCCGCCGCTCCGCCGAGCACGCTGACACTCCCGGGCGGCGTGTCCACCAGACCGAGGATTGCCTTTAGCAAGGTGGACTTGCCGCTGCCGTTCGAGCCGAGCACAGCGGCGAATTCCCCGGGATGCACGGTTAGATCGACGCCGCTCCACACCACACGCCCACCCATGCTCGCCCGCGCGTCGCGCAGCTCGATTGCCGGTTGGCTCACCGCCCCGTCGCCCGATGCAAGGCTCGCTGGAGCCCTTCAAGCTCCGCCACCTGCCATTGCTGGAAGCTGTCCGACGCGGGCGAGAGCGTCTCGGTCACGGTCGCGATCGGAATGTGAGCGGCGCGCGCAAGCTCGTTCACTCGCTGCACGTCGGGCGTGACATTCTGGCTGTTGAACACCCACACCTCGATCTGGTGCCCGGACGCCTGCCGGTCCACCGTCTGCCTGTCCTGTGCGCTGACTTCGGTGCCCTCCGCAATCGCCTTCGCGAAACTGTAGGGCGTCAGCAGCTTCAACCCGAGCGCTTCGCCGAGCGGTTGGAAGATGCTCTCGCTATAGCCCACCGGCACGCCTGCATAGCGTGCGCGAATCTGCCGCAGCAGCGCGTCATAGCGTGCGAGCCCAACCATTTCAAACGCGTGCTGTCGCTGGGCGAAGTAGCCGGCGTCGGCCGGGCGCAGCTTGCTGTAGTCGGCCACGATCCGCTCGATGACCGCACGCACATGCGCGGGCGAGTACCACTGGTGCGGGTTATCCCCCGCCTTCATGCCGAGCAGGTTGCCCACGTCTAGGCTCACGCGCCCGCCGTCGGAGTCGGCGGAGAGCAGGTGCGAGGCCCATTCGTCGTAGCCAATGCCGTTGACGATCGTCATCCGCGCGCCCGCCATCGCCCGAGCGTCCGCGGCGGTCGGCTCGTAGCTGTGCGGATCGGTGTTCGGGTTAGCGATGATGCTGCGCACTTCCGCATCTTCGCCCCCGAGCTGCGCGGCGATGCTGCCCCAGAAGTTCTCGGCGGCCACCACCCGCAGCTTCGCCGAGGATGACTCTTCGTTCGGTTCGGCCGAACCGCAACCGACCAGCGCGATCGCACCGGCAGCGCAGATCGCGGCCAGCGGCGTGAGAGTGAACGCGGCCCACGCACGCGGACGCCCGGTCAAACGACGTCGCGCGATTGAGCGGGAGCTCGCCCGTGAGCGTGGTCGATGCACAGTGCGCCGCAACCTACCACAATAAGACTGAGTCTTGTTCTCAGCCTCGGTGTGCGCCCGTCCTCACGAGCACACACCCGGGCGCATGTCAGCGACCTACGGCGCGGCGCTCTCCTCTGAGGCCCGCGGGCCCTCATCGGCGATCGCTCTGCGCCGCCCGATCAGCAGCACGATCAGCACCACGATGATCACCACGATCAGGATGCCCCCGGCGATGTAGCGAAGTTTGTGTTTGACCGGCGCGGTTTTTTTGACCGTCACCGTGGCGACTTGCACACGCGCGTGATCGGCTTGCGCCTGTGCCACGAGCTTGCCTTGTTCGGTTGAGGCATATTCAACCGTGTAGTGAGTGCCGTTGTTCATCG
>DATNKN010000075.1:0-2895 GCA_035603375.1 Solirubrobacteraceae bacterium | reverse complement strand
GCGGGCGAGTACGTCGCGTAGTGGCCAGATCACCCCCAGGCAGGCCGCGACGATACCCGCCGCGCAAGCAAGAGCAACGCTCTGCCAGCTCACGACGCGTTCGTTGCCAACCGGGAACGCCGCGGTCAGATACCCCGGCGTCGAATGAAACACCGAAACCGACAACAACTCGCCAATCCCGAAACCAACGATGCACCCAATCGCGCCGATCGTCCCGGCATCAAGGAGCAGGATCTGGGCAATCATGCCGCGAGTCGCGCCCTGCGGGCGGATATCTTCGATCAACCTGCGTCGAGCGGGAGCGGTGACAAACATCGCGGTGAGCGCAAACATAAAACCCACCAGCGCGCTAATGGCCGAGAACACGCTTTCGCCTTGACTCTCCGTGGACGACGCGACCCGAAACAGCGTCGCATCGAAGCTCGCCGGCTCGACATTCGCCCCTGCGGCAGTGGCCAGTCCGGTCAACGCACTGTGCACTTCGCGCTCATGTCCGGGCTTGGCGCGCACGAAAACCCGGCTGATCCTTCCAGCCATTCCGGCGAGGCGCTGTGCGTAGCGAACAGGAGCTATCACGACCGAGCTGTGCACCAACGCGCCAATTTCGCTCTCGCCCAAGACCGCGCCAAGCAGGACCTCCGGGGTGTCTCCGCGGATTTGCAGGCTTACGGTTTCCAGAGGGCCCGCACCGATTGCGCCCGCTATCGGTGTCGGTAGGGCAATCGCGTGCAGCTTCGATAGTTGCTTGGAGGAGAAGCGACGTACCAACGGCCCGCGCAGATGGATGTCCTGTGGGTCCACCCCGAGTAGGTCGACGGCCCGCACACCACGCGGCCCCACTATATTCGCCTGTTGTTCGAACACCGGAAACGCGCGCGCGATCCCCGGCATACGCTGTACCCGATACAGCAACTCCTCGCCAAAACCGTCCGGCCCCCGAGCCTCGACCTGGAATTGCGTATCGCCCACGATCTCACCCGTGAGTCGCTGCACGGATTGCACGAGACTCGTACTTGCAACCTGGGAGGCAAACAACAGCGCCACACCGACCGCTATGCCGAGCACCGCAAATGCCTCTTGCACGACCGTCGCCCGCGCGGCCATACGTGCGCGATAGAGGAAGAGCAGGTCGGCGAAGCTCATCAAGGCCATACTCATGCGCCCCCGAGCGTGGAGTCGCCCAGCCCGACGTGCTCAGGCTCATAGGTGGTAAGGCGCCCGTCGCGAAGCTCATACACTTGGTGGGCAAACGCAGCTGCCCGCGGATCGTGAGTGGCGAGCACAAGCGCCATTCCCCGCTTCTCGCACAGATCGCGCAACAGCCCGAGCACTTCAAGCGTGCGCTGGGTATCGAGATTGCCGGTCGGCTCGTCCGCGAGGACGAGCTTGGGATCCAGCGCAAGCGCCCTGGCGATCAAGATGCGCTGACGCTCACCCATCGACAGCTGCTCTGTCCTGTGCCGCGCGCGTTCGCCTAGGCCGAGCTGCTCAAGCAGAGGCGCTATCGCCTGCTTCGCGCCACGCTTACTCGACAGCCAGAGCTTCAAGGACGCGTTGTCGATGGCCCTCGCACCGGGAAGCAAATTGTGCGGCGCTCCGATCACGCCGAGCTGGCGAAGCCGGTACTCATCGCCCTCGCGACGAGACATGCTCGTGACCTCGACGCCCGCGACTCGCACGCTACCGCTGTCGGGCCTTCGCAACCCCGCGACCAGCTCCAGCAGCGTCGTCTTGCCCGACCCGCTCGGACCGTACAGCGCGACGAACTCGCCAGCGGGCACCGTCATCGACACGCCGTCCACCGCGCGAATCGGCTCATCCTCGCCAATCCGATAATGCTTTACAAGGTCGCGTACCTCAAGCACGCCTACGCGCCCACACCGCGTCGGCCATCAATGCCACCTTCACCCCGGAGTACACCTCACCGATCCGTGGGATCTTCATACACCGACATCCTAACCAATCGATCCGGGCAGAATCCCGGATCTAGGAACGATTCGGGTTGGATCGCGATAGCCGAGAACGAGCACCAGCCCGCCGGCGATCCGGCATGAACTAAACGGGACTCACAAGTACTGGTTGCGCGAGCGCCCGTCGGCCGCGAGATCGAACTCGCACCAGACAAGCGTGCCCATGCCGCGCTCCACGCCCCAACGGTCGGCGACGCGGTCGACGATGAACATGCCCCAGTCCTCGCTGTCCATCGCCAGCGGCTTGCTGACGGCCACGTCGGCTCGATACTCCATCACCTCGGCCCGCACTAACCGCTTGTCGCGATACACGCCGAGCTCGATCTCCTCGACCGCCGCCGAGCGGCTGTTTTGAACGCTTTTGGTGACCAGCTCACTGACGCACAGCGAGATATCGTAGAACAGCTCCGGCTCGAAGTGCCCCTCCCACTCGCGTAGCGAGCGGCGGCCGGCGCCGACCGCCTGCGGCAGGCCGCGGAACCTGAACCTGCGCTCAGTCTCGCTCAGCACGACCGGCGTGAGCGGGCCCGCGGCGTCCCATACGGTCATGCCGGCATTGAGCGGATCGAGGGCTTGGCCGTCGCCGAGGTCGGCGAGCGGTGAGCGGGAAAGCTCCGCTTCGGTGCTTAGCACACTGGGACCGAACGGCTTCGACACAGGATTCCTTTCCTTGAGCTGGTGCGTGGTCGGGGAGGCAGGAGCGGGGTCGCGTTTCGAAAGCCAGGAGGACACTACCCTCTCAGCGCGCGCTCCATTCCCCGAGATGTGGACGTATACGAACGTGCATGGTGGCACGGATTCCGCTCAGCTGTCAAGCCGCGCAGCAAGTACTTCACAAACGAGTGTGCGGCCCGGCGCGCAGACGAGCGCCGGGCTCGCTCCAGCGGCCGCCCTACTCGACCGTAACGGTCTTGGCCAGATTCCG
>DATNKN010000071.1:0-16342 GCA_035603375.1 Solirubrobacteraceae bacterium | reverse complement strand
AGATTGCTCGACCCACCGTGGCCGAGGTGGAGCGTCTGCTCCTCCAGATCGAGCACCGCCGCCAGGGTCTTCGTCGCGCCCCCGTCAACACCCATCACAAAGCGCGCGGCCGACCAGCCTTGCCCCGCGCCGTCCCCGTCGGCAGCGCCATCCGTTGCGCGTGCCGCGAAACCGGGCGCAACCAGCGCCGGGGGCAAAACGACCAGTGGATCGCGCTTCATGGCCAGGATCCTCGCAGGAGTACTCCCGCCAGGAGTTACGATCGCGCGAATGGATGTGTCTGCGCGATCCCCCATCGCACCCCGTCGGACACAACTGGAGTGCTGAGCACTCCGCGCGCTGGATCTGGCTGCACGCCGGCGCCCTGGGCGTGAGCGGCGCGTGGCTCAGTGCAGCTGCTGATAGATCAAGAAAACGTTCAACAGCGTGATCAGCGCCGCGATCACGATCGCCGCAAGCGTCGTGAGGCGACGGTTGACGTGTACGCCCATCACGCTGCGGTTGCTCGTGAGCATAACGAGCGGCACGAGCGCGAAGGGAATGCCAAAGGACAGCACCACCTGGCTGAGCACCAGCGCGTCGGTCGGGTTCATACCGGCGGCCAACACCGCGATCGCCGGCAGCATCGTCACCGCGCGCCGGGCCAGCAGGGGGATCTTCACCCTGATGAATCCCTGCATCACGACCTGACCGGCGTACGTGCCAACGCTCGACGAGGAGGCGCCCGAGGCAAACAGAGCGACCGCGAACGCGAGCGCCGCGCCGCCACCGACAAGATGTCCTAGTTGAGCGTGGGCCACGCCGATCGAGTCAAGCCCCGATAGCGCAGGCGTGTGGAACAGCTTGGCGAACACGGCGAGCATCACCATGTTGATGAGCCCCGCACAGCCCAGGGCGATCATGACGTCCACCTTCTCGAAGCGCAGCACGCGCCGGCGCTCGGTGTCGTCGCGACAGGCCATGCGCCCGTTCGTGAGCGCGGAGTGCAGGTAGATGACGTGGGGCATCACGGTCGCGCCGATAATGCCCACTGCCAGATAGAGCGAACCAGTGCCGCGCAAGCCCGGGAGCAGGCCGTGCAGCGAGCCGCTCACCGAAGGGCCGATGTGCAGGGCCTCGTAGAGGAAGCCGAGGAAGATGATCCCGAGCAGAGCGCTGATCGCCAACTCGAAGCGGCGGTAGCCACGCGTCTGCAGCTCGAGGATCGCGAAGGCGATTGCGCCGGTCATCAGACCAGCCGGCAGCAGCGGCACGCCGAACAGCAGGTTGAGGCCGAGCGCCGCACCGAGGAACTCGGCGATATCGGTCGACATCGCCATGATCTCCGCCTGCGCCCATAGACTCCACGTGACCGCGCGCGGGAAGCGCTCACGACACAACTCGGGCAGGTCGCGGTCGGTGGCGATGCCGAGCTTCGCCGACAGGTGCTGGATCAGCATCGCCATCAGGTTGGCGACGAGCACAACCCACAGGAGCAGATAGCCGAACTGAGCACCACCCTGCAGGTTGGTGGCAAAGTTGCCCGGGTCCACGTAGGCGATCGCCGCGACAAACGCCGGCCCGAGCATCGCGAGCGTGGCACGCAACCTGCCTCGCGCCAATAGCTCCTCGAGCGCGCTCGGTGCGACGGCGCCCTCCGGCAGCGCGACTGAGGCGCCCTCCAGGGCCGCGGCCGGTCGCAGTGCCGTCTCGCTCATGACGCCAGCGACTCCTCCTCCACGCGCATCGCGCCCAGGAGCCCTCCGCCAAGGGTGTGCTCGCGCCCGTCCACGCTTACGAGCAGAGGGCCGCCGAACGGCTGGCGTTCGAGCACGTGTATGCGCTGGCCGGGCAGGATGCCCTGCTGGGCCAGGTAGCGCAGCATCTCCGGATCGGCGTCGGATACGCGCACAAACGTCCCCTCGTCGCCGGGCGCAAGACTCTCGAGGCTGCGGGTGGGGCTCTCCTCCAACTCCAGCTCGGCGCTGGGAATCGGATCGCCGTGCGGATCGATCGTGGGATGGCCGAGCTTGGCCGCGATCAGCGCCTCCAGCTCCTCGGAGAGCACGTGCTCGAGCACCTCAGCCTCGTCGTGCACCTGATCCCACGGCATATGAAGCGCCTCGGCGAGATACAACTCGAGCAGCCGGTGGTGGCGAATCACCTCGAGCGCCACGCGGCGTCCCTCGGGCGTGAGGCGCACACCTCGATACGGCACATGGGAGATGAGCCCGAGTTCGTCGAGCTTGCGGAGCATCCCCGACACCGAGCCGGTGGTCAACTCCAGGCGCTCGGCCAGGGCGTTCGTGGAAACCGGCTCGTCCGCACGGGTTTCGAGCGTGTATATCGCCTTGCTGTAGTCCTCAATGGCAGGCGAGCGCACACTTTCCTTGGTGGCCATGCAGAAATAATAAGGCAAGCCAAGATTTTCTTCAAGTCCAGCCGCGAACATTTTCCTGGCTACGCGGCCAAAAACTGCGGAAGACGAGTAACATCGAACGACCGCGTCCCCCGCAGCGACCACGAAAGGCTCCCATGACTGCCACAGACGCCAACCTCGAGACCCACTCAGACGCCAAGCTCGAGGACCAGCTGCTGCTCGAGCGCGAGCTGTGGCCCTACGGGCCTCCTCACGCTCTGTTCAAAGACATGCGCGAGCGCTGCCCCGTGCACTGGACGCGGGAAGTCAGCGAATTCCCGGAGGAGGGAGGCTTTTGGTCGGTCACCAGAGCCGAGGACGTGCACACCGTCAGCCGCGACTGGCAGACCTACTCCTCCGAACTGGGGGGCATAACGGTGCTCTCGACGATCTTTCCGATCGAGCTGACGCGAGCGATGTTCATCGGTATGGATCCGCCCAAGCACGACCGCGTGAAGGCGCTCTTCCAGGCCGGGTTCACGCCGAAGCGGATCGCCGCGCATGAGGACGCTATCCGCGAGATCGTGCGCAACACGCTCGACGGCCTGGATGGGCGCGAGCACTGCGACCTCGTAAACGACGTCGCCCAACCGGTGGTGTCGCGTGTGATCGGAAGTTTCATGGGCATCCCCGAGGAGGACGACGCAACCTGGGCGCGGCTGATGAACTCGACACTCGGAGCCGGCGACCCCGACCTCAATCCCGATGGCGTGGAAGCCGTCATGGAAAAAGAGATTCCCGAGATATTCCAGCGTTGCGGAGCGATGATCGCGGCCCGGCGCGAGAACCCGACCGACGATTTGACGAGCGTGCTCGTGCACGCCGAAATCGACGGCGAGACGCTCGAGGAACACGAGATCGTGATGGGCTTCTTCCTACTCGTCGCGGCCGGCAACGACAGCACCAAGGCCACCTACTGCAGTGGGATGCGCGCGCTGATGGAAGACCCCGAGCAGCGGCGGCTGGTATTGGAGGACACTTCGCTGCTGGCAGGGACGGTCGAGGAGTCGCTGCGCATGTTTCCCGCCTTTGCGCACTTTAGGCGTACGGCAACCAAGGATACTGAACTGGGCGGTAAGCAGATCAAAGCCGGCGAGCGCGTGGTGATGTGGTACGCGTCCTCCAACCGCGACGAGTCGCGCTATGAGGACCCTGACCGCTTCGACGTGCGCCGCACGACCGAGCACCAGGCGTTCGGGGCGGGCGGGCGGCACTTCTGCCTCGGTACCGCACTCGCGCGCTTGGAGCTGAAGATCCTCTTTGAGGAGACGCTCGCGCACTTCCCCGACATCGCCATCGACGGCAAACCGCTGATGGTCGAGTCGGCGTTCATCAACCAGCTGAAGACTCTGCCCGTACGACTGCACGGGTAGACCGTCAGGTGGCCGCGATGGACTGCGCCCCAGCCTGCAGAGAACGCCGATGGTGACGGTCGCCGAGATCGCGCTTGTCGACGATCCGGACCGTTGGCAGGCGCTCGGCTTTGCGGTATCCGGTGGGACGCTACTGCTGGGCGCCGTGCGGGTGGCGCTCACGAGCCGCGCCGCCGGCCGGGGAATACTCGGCTGGTCGCTGTGCGATCTCACAAGCACGCAACTCGACGGTCTCCCGACAGTCGCGTCAGATGCGTCGGTGTTACGCGCCGAAGCGCCACCGACAGCACCCACCGAAGAGCCTCCACACACCAGCGAGCCGCGACACGCCGAGGCGCCAGGCGCGCAGATCGCAACGCCGATGCATCCGAACGGCATCGCGGCAATCGATCATGTGGTGGCCATGTCGCCACAACTCGACCGCAGCGTCCGCGCCCTGCAAGCGGCTGGGCTCGACCTGCGCCGCATCCGCGAGCAGCCAACGCCGGCGGGAGCACCACGACAGGCATTTTTTCGCCTCGGCGAAGTCATCCTCGAGCTTGTACAGGAGCCCGAGGAGGTCGTTGCCGAGCGCCCGGACGGCAGCGACGGGCCGGCGCGCTTCTGGGGACTTGCGTTGCTCAGCGACGACCTCGATCGCACCGTCGAGCATTTGGGACCGTACTCCAGCGAGATCCGCGCCGCAGTCCAGCCGGGTCGGCGGATCGCCACACTCAGACGCTCCGCCGGATTGGCAATCCCGGTGGCCGTGATGAGCCGTGACGTAACGTAAGCCGCAATTCGCGCCGTCGCGTAGGCCACAATTGAGCGCGATGGCGTCCTCCGAGGACAGCGAGGCGGGATTCAGGTACGGCGTCGTCTTCCTGCTGACACTCACGCTGCTCGTGTTCGTGATCGTTGCTCCGACCGAAGACTGGTCGCAGGCGGTCGGCTGCGCGCTGCAGTGGCTCGCCTTGCTCACGGTCGTTGCCACCTCGCGGGCGAGCAACAACGTGCGCCGACCTGTAGCGGTCGTATTGCTGGGCCTGACGAGCTTCACCGTCGTGGGCGAGGCAGCCGGGGCACTTCCGGATGCCGTGCTGTTCGCGATCAGCGGGGCGCTGTCTGCCGCGATCCCACTGGCCCTGGTCGGCGGGTTGCTGCGACTGGTGCGGGCGCACGGCGTAACACCGCAGGCAGTGACGGGCGCACTCACGTTCTACCTGCTGCTTGGGCTCTTGTTCGCCTGGGTGGTCGGGTTCGCAGCGAAGGTCGAGAGCGCCCAGTACTTCGCCCAGACGGCCCACGCCTCCACGAGCGAGATCGTGTACTTCAGCTTTACCGTGCTCACGACGACCGGCTTCGGCGACCTAACCGCCGCGACCAACATCGGTCGCTCGCTGGCAGTCGTCGAGATGCTGCTCGGCCAGCTCTATCTCGTCACGGTGATCGGCGTGCTCGTCGGCAACTTCGCCGGGCGTTCGCGGCGGGCACCAGAACCGGCCACAGGCGGGCGACCAGCCGGCGTGGACCCCTGAGTTACGGACAGTTCGCGGACTGCACGTCTGGGTGCGTCCTTTCGTAGGTGAGGCGCCGCTCGATTGTGTGGGTACTGTCTTCCAACGGCCCATACGCGGGGCAATTCCTGTCATGTTCGCCGTGCGGCCTTTGCAAACAGTGGGCGAGCACGTAGGGTGGGATCATGTCTTCACCCCAACGGACCGCAACCCCAACCAAGGCCCCCTCCCCACGCACGCGTGTGCGGCGGATGCCGGCTCGTGCCGACTACAAGCGCGAGACGGTGCACGCGATTCTGGACGAGGCGATGGTTGCGCATCTCGGCTTCGCGGCGGACGGCCAGCCCTATGTGGTGCCGACGCTGCACGCCCGTGTGGGCGAGCAGGTGTACTTCCACGGGTCGAGTGCGAGCCGCACCGTGCGGACACTGGCGGCCGGCGCGCAGATGTGCCTTACGGTGACGCTGCTCGACGGGCTGGTGCTCGCCCGCTCAGCGGTGCACCACTCGGTCAACTACCGCTCGGTGGTCGTGCTCGGCCAGGCGCGCGCGATCGAGGAGCCGGCCGAGAAGATGGCCGCGATCGAGGCCTTTACCGAGCGGCTGGTGCCGGGCCGCTGGGAGGAGGTGCGCCCGGCCACCGCCAAAGAGCTGAAGGCGATCCAGGTGCTCGCGCTGCCGCTCGATGAGGCGTCGGCCAAGCTCCGCTGCGGACCGCCCATCGACGACGAGGAGGACTATGCGCTCAACACGTGGGCCGGCGTCATTCCGTTGAGCACGGTCGCAGGCGAGCCGACCCCTGACGAGCGCCTCGCCGATGGCATATCGCCCTCGCCCGCCGCGCTCGCGTGGGCCGATCGACGCAGCGGCAGCCAAAAATTGCGATAGGGCGCGCCCGCCGACCTCAGAGCCCGTGGGAGCAGATCCCGTACCGCGGCGCGGCCCGCGCTCCTAACCGGCGAAGTAGTACAGCGTTGTCCCCCCGGAGGTCGAGCTTTCACCCGGCACGTGCACAACCATGCCGTGCGCCACAATCCAGGCGTCGCGCGCACTGATCGCCGCACTGGTTGCGACCGATGTGCTGCCTGGCGCGCCACCCGCGGCACCCGGCCCACCTGACGTGCCACCGGCCCGACCGCCAATAGCGCCGGCCGCGCTGCCTCTGCTCAGCAGCACGTAGTGCAGCTGAGCAGAGTCGATGAAGCTCTTGAGCTTGGCGAGGCTCGGTGCGGGGTCGGAGCCCATGAAGCCACCCATGTCGATCGCCTCGCGGCCGCTCTGCAGCGCGATCTCCCCGGACGTGCTCGAGCCGACCGCGGCCACCAAATAGGCGGCTTTGCCCTGATGGGCCTTCAAGTAGGACACAAGCGTTTTGCTCACGGCAGCGCCGCCAGGACCGGCGCCCGCACCGGCACCGGCAAACGCGGTTGCCGCGCCGCTCGCACGATCCGACGCCCCGCTCGCGCCGAGCGCACCGGCGGGAGGCGCGCCACTTGCGCCAGCGGCGCTCGAGTTGCCAAACAGGCTTGGCGGGCCGCCCTGCGCTCCACCGGCTGGCGCGCCACCGCCGGGCACACCTTCAGCTGCACCACCGGCGCGGGGGCGCAGCCCCACAGCCCCGCTGCGACCACCGGAACGTGCAGCAAATCCCAACCCAAACGGCCCCACTCCAAGACCATGTCCGGGTCCTGCGCCAAGACCCACCTCAGTGCTTGCCGGACCGGCGAGCGGATCGCCTCCACCCAGTGTCTCGCCAACCGTGGCCAGCGAATACGCGGTTGGACCGGCGAGTATCGCCACCAGTCCTATGGCCCCCGCGGCAAACGCCACCTTGTTGCGGATCGACGCCGATCCCAGCACAGGTGTGGACCTCGCGAGCAGCAGCACGCAGGCCACGAGCACGGCGATCACCATCACTGAGGGAGCCAGGAAAGGCACGAAGCCGCTGGCGCGGTCCAGCAGCACGGCGGCCAGCGCAGCCGTGCCGATCAAGCTGACGGCAAGCGCGAGTGTCCACGCGAGCGAGTCGCGCGAGCGGTCCCACAACGCCACCAGCGCACCCGCCGCGAGCACCGCCACGGCTGGCGCGAGCGCCGTTGTGTAATAGGGATGAAAGATGCCAGTCGAGAAGCTGAACACCAGCCAAGACACGAAGGCCCATCCGCCCCACAGCAGGTACGCTGAGCGACGCGGGTCGGTCCGCGGAGCGCGGCGCCGGGCCCACAGGCCGAGCACGAGCCCGAGCACGGCAAGCGGCAGCAGCCAAGCGATCTGACCGCCCACGATCGAGTTGAACAGACGCAGCGGTCCTGCGGCACCGCCGAAGGTCGCACCGCCTCCCGGCCCGCTGCCTTCGCCGGACACGCGGCTCAGCCCGTTGGCGCCGAAGATCAGCGAAAACCACGAGTTGTCGGTCGTGTCGCCCACCCAGGGCCGATCGGCTACGGGGATCAGCATCATCGTCCCGTACCAAGCGAAGCTGACGAAGAACATCGCGGTGCCCCCGACGAGCAGCTGCGCGGCGCGCCGTCGGATTGTGCCCTGGCCGGCAACCAGCAGAGCGAGCGCCAAGCCGGGCACGATCAGGTAGGCCTGCAGCATCTTGACGTTGAACGCCAGCCCGACAAACAGCCCACACAGCAGCACGTCTCGGGTGCGGCCCAACTGCAGCGCTCGCACAAGCGCCCACGCGGCCGCCACCTCCAGCAGCACGAGCAGCGCATCGGGGTTGTTGAAGCGGCTCATCGCCACGAAGATCGGCGTCAGCGCCAGCATCAGCGCGGCCAGCAGCGCGGTCCGATGCCCCAGCGTGCGCTTGACCGCGTTGTGAAGGAGCAGCACGGCACCAACGCCACACAGCGCCTCGGGCGCGAGCATCGTGAAGCTCGAGAAACCAAACACACGCCCCGACAGGCCCATCAGCATGTTCGACAGCGGCCCCTTGTCGAGGCTGTCCGAGCCGCTCGTGTCGACGGCGTTGGTCAGCCACGCGGTCCAGCTGTGGCTTGCCGCCTGCGCCGCCTCGGCGTAGTAGGTGTTGGCATACCCGTTGCGCGTCAGTCCCCACAGGGTCAGCGTGCCTGCCAGCAGCGCCACCAGCCACAGCAGCGGACGCTCCCAGGCGGGGTCGGCCTCGCGGCCACGGGCGACGCGGCGAAGGCTCGACCGTGCGCGCGAGGCCCACTGATCCACATCGCGGGGAACTCGTGTTGGGGCGCTGATCGAAGGAGTTGACATGCCGGTCTCGCTTTCAGGGAACGGAGTGCGCTTACCGCGTCGCCCCACTTGGGAGGACGCGAGATGGAACTGCTGTGGCGTTCAGCATCAACGAGCCGCACTAGCGCAAGCTATGAGGCGTATAAGGCGAATGTAGGAGTTTTCCCGCAAGCGCTGCACGGCACGTCAGAATCGGCAGCGTGAGAATTCTCGTGGTAGAGGACGACCGGGCCGTGCGCGAAGCGGTGCGCCGCGCGCTCATGCTCGGCGGCTACGAGGTGCAGGTCGCCGAGACCGGCGAGCAGGCGATCGAGAAGGTCGTGCAGGACGTGCCCGATGCGGTCGTGCTCGACATCGGCCTGCCTGGAATCGACGGGCTGGAGGTGTGCCGCCGCCTGCGCCTGCTCGGCAATCGCGTGGCAATCCTGATCCTCACCGCACGCGATGTCGTCAGTGACCGCATCGACGGCCTCGACGCCGGCGCCGACGACTATCTCGTCAAGCCGTTCGACGTCGAGGAGCTGAAGGCACGCCTACGCGCCCTGCTGCGCCGCACCGGCTCAGGAGGCGATCCCGACGCGCTCAGCTTCGCCGAGCTGCGGCTCGACAGCGCGCGTCACGGCGCCGAGGTCGGCGAGCGGTTCACCGAGCTGACGCGCACCGAGTATCAGCTCTTGGAGCTGCTGATGCTCAACCCGCGCCGCGTGCTCCCCCACAGCCTGATCTACGACCGCGTGTGGGGCTACGACTTCGGCCCGGCCTCCAACGCGCTCCGCGTATATGTCGGCTACCTGCGCCGCAAGCTGGAGGAGGCCGGCGCGCGACCCTTGATCCACACTGTCAGGGGCGTCGGCTACGTGCTGCGCGAACCGTGACCCAACCAGGCCGAGCATCGCACGAACCGAGCGCGCTGCCCACCGATGTGGCCCAGGCCCGACCATGACGCTGCGCGCGCGCATCGCGGCCGTGGCCGGCCTGGCGGTCGCGCTCGCCGTGCTCGTCGCCGCCGTCGGCCTGTACGTCGCGGTGCGCTCGGATTTGCGTGGCGAAGTCGACAAGTCGCTGAGCCAGCGCGCCGCGGCGTTCGTGCCACCGGCCTCCGTAGGGAATCGGGCGACCCTCGAAGAGGGCTCCAACCCACCCGACGGGTCTTCTCCACCGAGCAGACCTTCTCAGAATGCGGCCCCGCCTCCGCAGGAATCGCCTCCATCGGCTGGGGACGAGCGGCCCCCCGGGGACGACGGCAACGACGGATTTCCCAGCAGCGTCGAGCCCGCGCCGCTTGGCGGACCCTCGGGCTACGTGCAGTTCGTCTCGCCGGGCGGCACCGTCCACGTGCCCGCCGGCCAGGGTTCCTCGACAACGATCCCGCTGAGCGCCGCCGACAGGAAGATCGCGCGCAGCGGCAGAGGACGGGCGCTCAGCGACCGCATGGTCAAAGGCACGAGCTTGCGCGTGCTCACGCTCGGTACCGGGACGCGCGGCGCAGTGCTGGTCGCGCGTCCACTCACCGAGGTAAACAACGAGCTGAACCGCCTGCTCTTGATCCTTGCGATCGTCGGCGTCCTTGGCATCGCCATCGCCGCTGCGCTCGGCGCACTGGTGGCGCGCACCGCGCTCGCCCCGATCGCGCGCTTCACGCGACGCACCGAGACGCTCACCGGAAGCCTCGACCTTTCAGAGCGCCTACCCAGCGGTGGCCGCGACGAGCTGGCGCGACTTGCCGCGAGCTTCAACGCGACACTCGACGCGCTGGAGCGCTCGGTCGAATCGCAGCGCAACCTGGTCGCCGACGCCAGCCACGAGTTGCGCACCCCAATCGCCAGCCTGCGCGCCAACATCCAAGTACTAGCCGACGCGGAGCGCTTGCCGCCCGAGGATCAGGCAAGCCTGCGCACGGACATCATCGGCGAGCTGGATGAGCTGACGCGGCTCGTAGGCGACGTGGTCGAGCTGGCGCGCGGCAGCGAACCCACGGGAGCACTCGGCGACGTGCCGCTCGACGAAGTCGTTCGCGCCGCGGTGGAGCGTGCACAGAGACGCTCGCAAGCGGCGTTTCTTGTGAACCTCTCGCCGGCAGTGGTCAGGGGCGATGCGGCGCGCATCGATCGCGCGGTGTCGAATCTGCTAGAGAACGCGCGCAAGTGGAGCCCGGCGGACATGCCGGTCGAGATCGGTCTGCACGACGGGGTGCTCACGGTACGCGACCATGGCCCGGGCTTTCAGGAGGCCGATCTCCCGCACGTGTTCGAGCGCTTCTACCGTGCCGACCGTGCCCGCAAGCTGCCCGGCTCGGGGCTCGGCCTGGCGATCGTGCGCCAGGCGGCCGAGGCGCACGGTGGCTGGGTCCAGGCCGAGAATGCACCGGACGGCGGCGCGGTGGTGCGGGTCCGTTTCGGGGCGCCGGTCGACGCCGCGTAGCCTACGCGGTCGCCGCGGGCCCTTGCGGATCCTCGGAACGTGGTGCGCGTTGGGTACTCCACCAGCACCAACCAACGACGGCAAGCACCGGCACCGCGAACATCGCGGAGGCATACCAGTGCATCATGCAGGCAAGCACAGTCATCGAAGGGCGAAAAATATCATGCCCACCCGGCGGCGCGGGGCAGTCGCCCGCCAGGTCGAGCGGCAATCCTGCTACCAGACTTCGCCCGCCCCCGAGGACGAGCCGGGGCCGGCGCGCGCACGTCGCCGGCGCACGAACGCGACGAAGCCAAGCGCGAGCACGACGATCGCTACAAACACCGCGATCGCGGCTGTGGACGCTTTGGAATTCTCCGGCACCCAATACAGTTCGCCCGCGATCGCACCCTTCTGAGCCCCCACCGCGATCGGCACGCTCCAGTCGAATATCCACGTGCGCTTACTCTTGTCCTTGACCTCGGGTGGCGTGACAGGGCTCATCCAATGGATTCGATGGTCGTGCCATTCGAATTGACCGGTGCGGTCCACCGCCACCCACTTCGGGGGGTCGCTTGCGTTGGCCGAAGCGGGCACGCTCACGTCGGCATAAAAGTTGGTGTTGAGGTACACCGCCGGTGAGCGCATGTTCTCTTCGGCTGCACCGTTTGGCCGCACCCGCGCGTACGGTTCGCCCGAGTAGCCATAGATCGTGACCGTCTTGCCCGTGTTGTTGCGCAGCAACAACCGATCGGCGAACTCCAGCACTTCGATGCTCAAGCCCCTCACCTTCGGCGTGACCGAAGTGATGTACGTGCGGTAGTCGTAGTTGCTGCCCTGGTCTTCGATCGGGCTGCCGCTCTCGGTGACCGTGAGCGGTTGGGTTGATGCGACAGCGGCGAGCGCACCGCGCGCGGGCACCGGCGCAAGTGCCACAAGCACGGCGAGGAGCGCCACCGCGAGTGCCATCCGGCGCGCCCCGACCGCCGCCCACCGCACTCCGACGCTCGCGCGCCACACCCTCATGTGCCCACCGCCGAGAGCAGCCATAGCCCGAAGCTCGTGAACGCGACCATCACGGCAAGCATCCAGTATTGCGAGCGTATGGCCTCCTCGGGGTCGCGATACACGCTGAGCGAGCGGTCGTGGGCGAGCGCGAGACCGCCCACATGACCCGACACGAGCGCCGTGACCTGCACGTACCAGATGGCCGCGTAGGAGATGATCGTGTAGTCGATCCGATAAGCGTTGGTGCCAAACAGGTTGGTGCCGTTGCCGAGCGGATCGGAGGCGAGATAGCCCATCGCCTGACCTTGCCAGATCAGCAGTGAGAAGTAATGCGCCAGCACGTAGGCGAAGCCGATCGGCACGAGCGTGTGGGCGAAGATGTGGGCGAGCCGGTCCCTGTCGTAGCGCGGGCTGACGCTGTGCACGCCGATGATCCCGAGCCGGTAGATGCCCGCCACCAGCAGCACACACAACACGAGCCCCACCGAATACGCAAGCTCGAGCGCCGGGATGTGGTTGAAGCCGAGGTCGGCAAACACGCTCTGCAGGCTCGGCTCACTCTCGCGCCATACGCCGCCGTTGGAGAAGCCGTCGAAAGTGGTCGTGCCGATCACCGCACACACGAGCCCGACCGTGCCGGCGATCACCGGCATGTCGGCCAGGCCGCTCAAGAGCCGGCGCGAGTAGACCACCCCGTTCTCGTCCTGGCACAGCGGGGCGATGCGCGAGAACAGGCCGAAGTAGGTGCCAAACGCGTCCGCGCGCTCGCTCCACACCTCCACGCCGAAAAACGCCATGCCGGCAAGCATCGCCAGGAAATACGCAAGCGACAGCGCCGCCAGGGTCGAGGGCTGGTCGCGATCGGGCACCACATACACCAGCTCCATCCACGCGAAGCCGATCAGCCCGGCGACCGCCGGCCACATGCCGAGCTTCTCGGGGTAGCGCAGCGGTGTGCGCGCAAACACTCTCGGTGCCATGCGCCGACCCGCCCAGCGGATGGCGCGCGCGGTCGAGCGCCACGGGCTGAGCGCGCGAAACACGTCGCCACATAGCGCGCTGGCGAGCGGTGTGCCGACCCAGAACACCACATAGATGAAGGTCGGGGTGAAGTTCACCGACCACACCTGGGTGCCCGCGAAGCCGCTGTAGAGCACGAGCACGAACAGTCCCATCCCAAAAAGGCTCGCCAACCGCGCAATGGCCGCGGGCATCTTGAATAGCCGCTTGCGATGCTCGCTTTGCAGTTGCGGGCTGCGCCACATCGTCGAGAGCGCCACAAACGACACCACCAGCACGATCGCGGCCGTCCAGCTGAACAGCCACACGGGGATCGGCAGGTCGGCCCTGCCAACGATTCCGTGCGCCAAGGCACCGGCGGGGAATAGCAGCGCCGCCAAGCCGGCGCCACCGAGGGCGCACGGCAGCAGGCGACGCGGTCCGATCATGCGCGCGCCAGTGTATGGCAGGCTTGCGGTCAGTGATTGCACTCGCCACGTCGAGCAGCGCGGTCGCGACGCTCGCCCAGATCGCGGCACCGCTCTGCCTGAGCTTCGCCTACGCGAGGCGCGCACACACGCTCGCGCTCGATGGTCATCCCGTGCCCGGCTGGCGCCAAGCTTGCTTCTACGGCGGCATGGGCATGGTCGCCGTCGCGCTGGGCGCGCTCGACAGCGCCGCTCGGGAACTGCTCATCGCCCACACGGCCTCGGAGCTGCTGCTCGGTGACCTCGCCGCGCTGCCGATCGTGCTCGGCCTCACCGGCCCGCTGATCGCGCCGCTCGCACGCGTCGCACCGCTGCGTCGCCTGCGCGCGCTTGCCCACCCGCTGATCGCCTACCCGGTGTGGGCAATCGACCTGTACGCGTGGCACCTGCCCCTCTTCTACGAAGCGGCCCTGCGCCACCCCGGCGTGCAGGCGCTCCAGCACGCGATGCTGCTCGGGTGTGGTGTGCTTATGTGGATTTGCCTGCTCGGGCCGCTGGCGATGCCCAGCTGGTTCGGCAACGCGGCGAAGCTCGCCTACATCTTGGCGGTGCGTCTCACCGGCGCCGTGCTCGCGAACCTGCTGCTGTGGTCGGGCAACGTGTTCTACGCCTACTACAGCAGCGGCGACGCGGCCCGGCACATCTCCCCCATCGCCGACCAAAACCTCGCGGGCGCGGCGATGACGGTGCAGCAGAGCCTCGTCACACTGGGATTGCTGTGCTGGCTTTACCTGCGCAGCTCGCGCCGGGGCGAGCAGGCGCACGAGCCGCTCGGCTTCGCGCGCTCGCGCACGAGCTGGCGTTGAGAGGCGCTGCGTCCGGTGCCCCTCTCCAGCGGCTCGTTGCCTCAGCTGGAGGCCAGCAGCGGCACGTCGTGCGCGATTTCCTTCGGCGCGAAGCTGGCTTCATACACCGTGGTCATCTTGCCGCTCGCGTCGATCCCATACACGATCGCGGTGTGGTTGACGAACTGCGGCTGTTCGAGATCCTTCGACGAGCCCACTCCCCACGCCTTCCATACGCGCGCGAGTTCGCGTGGAGAGCCGACCAGGTACTTCATCCGCCCGGTCATCCCATGGCGCGCGAGAAACGCCGCTACCGCCTTGGGGGTATCGCCGCGCGGGTCCACCGACACGGCGATCACCTGCGTCCTCGCGGCCTGCGCCGGGCCCATCGTTTCCAGGGCGACGCGCAGGTTCGAAGCGATCAGCGGGCACACGTCGGGGCAGTGGGTGTAGAGGAACGTCACCAGCACCGCCTTGCCGCGGTAGCGGTTGAGGTTGACCGGTTCGCCCGTGTAGTTGCGGAGCTGAAGCCGCGGCGTGGCCTGGGGGGGCGTAATCGCGGAGCCGTCGTAGCCGGGAGCTTTGGCGCGGTGCGCGGTGCCGTTCGTGGTGAGCAGCGCAACCCCGCCGGCGATGACGAGCAGCACGACCAGCGCGAGCACCATGCGCGGACTCAACCCGCCCCCGGCCGGGGGCTGCTCTGAGATCTGCGTCGGCGGCGACTGCGGTGCTGTCATAGTCTGGCGAAACTAGCATCGATGGAGGGAGCGACATGCACGTTGAGTGGTTCGGACAGTCCGCCTTTGCCCTGAGCGCACCCGAGGCGAAAGTGTTCATCGACCCCTTTGGCGACCTCTCCCCAATGGCCGAGCGGGGCATGCAGTTCGACTACCCCGCGATCGACGCGGGCGAGGTCGACCTGCTGCTGGTCACGCACGAGCACCTCGACCACAATGGCGTCGAGGCGATCCCCGGCGAGCCGCCGATCCTGCGCTCCACCGCCGGGCGGCTGGAGTCGCCGATCGGCGAGATCCTCGCAGTTGCCTCCGAGCACGACGAGCAGGCCGGCACCCAGCGCGGGCCCAACACGATCTTCGTGTTCACCCTCGACGGACTGCGAGTCGCTCACTTCGGCGACTTCGGCCAGAGCGAGCTGCGCGAGGAGCAGGCGACCGCGATCGGCGAGGTCGATCTGCTCGTGCTGCCGGTCGGCGGCGGCCCGACGATCGGCGCGAGCGGCGCGTCCACGATCGTGCAGCGACTGCGGCCCAAGTGGGTGGTGCCGATGCACTACCGCACGCCCAAGATCAGCTTCCTGGAGGACGCGGAGGAGTTCCTGGGGTTGATGAGCCACGTCGAGCGGTTGGACGAGCCGAGCTTTGAGACTGGCGAGCTGCCGGTGCAAGACCTGCCGGTCGCGGTGGTGCCCGCAGCGCCGTAGGAGCCGGCGCGGCCCGAGCGGCGGTGATCCGCCACGATGCCGGGATGGCGGCGCGCAACCTGCTCAACCTGAAGGAAGTACAGAAGGGCTATGGCAGCCGCTCGGTGTTGCGCGAGATCACGCTCGGAGTGTCGGGCGGCGAGCGGATCGGCGTGGTCGGGGAGAACGGTGGCGGCAAGTCAACGCTCCTGCGCCTGATCGCGGGCGTCGAGCAGCCTGACTCGGGGCTCGTGACGCGAGCCGGGGACGTCGGCGTGGCGCTGCTGGGTCAGCAGGAGCAACTCGAGGGGCACACCACCGTCCGTGAGGCGCTCGTGGGCGCTCGCGCCGAGCACCAATGGGCGTCCGACAGGGCATTTCGCAGCGTGCTCGGCGGGCTGCTCGGCGGCGTCGAGCTACGGCGCCTCTCCGCCGGCATGGACACTCCGATAGCGGGGCTCTCCGGCGGCGAGCGCAAGCGCATCGCGCTCGCGCGCATGTTGCTCGATCCGCCCGAGCTGTTGCTGCTGGACGAGCCCACAAACCACCTGGACGTGGAGGGCGTGGATTGGCTTGCGCGACACCTCGCCGCGCGACGCGGCTCGATGCTGGTGGTGACGCACGACCGCTGGTTCCTCGACGCGGTGTGCACCGCGACGTGGGAGGTGGCCGGTGGAGCGGTGCACCAGTACGAGGGCGGGTATGCCGCCTATGTGCTCGCGCGGGCCGAGCGCGACCGCCAGCAGAGCGCAAGCGAGAG
>DATNKN010000056.1:0-9062 GCA_035603375.1 Solirubrobacteraceae bacterium | reverse complement strand
GCGGCGGGCTGCGACACTCCGCGGCTGGACGCCGAGCTGCTGCTCGCCGCTGCACTCGGCGTTACGCGCGAGCGGCTGTTCGTGGACAGCGAGCTGGCCGTGGCCGGCCCAGCGGTGCGCACATTTCAGGACTTCGTGCGGCGGCGCTCGGTGGAGCGCGAGCCGGTCGCCTACATCCTCCGCAAGCGCCACTTCAGACACCTGGAGCTGGCGGTGGACCGGCGCGCGTTGATTCCTCGCCCTGAGACGGAGCTGCTGGTCGAGATCGGCCTCGCGTTGCCCGCGCGAGCACGCGTGCTGGATGTCGGTACCGGCAGCGGTGCCGTGGCGCTCGCGCTCAAGCACGAGCGCCACGACCTGCACGTGAGCGGCAGCGACCTCAGCGACAAGGCGTTGGAACTGGCACGCGCCAACGGCGAGCGGCTCGACCTGCATGTACGCTGGCTCCAAGCCGACCTGCTGCGGGGCGTGCCCGACGAGCTTGATGCGGTTCTCTCCAATCCGCCCTACGTGCGTGAGGGAGATCGTGGGCAGCTTGCCCCCGAGATCCTGCGCCATGAGCCCGGCGGCGCGCTGTTTGCCGGCACCGACGGCTTGGACGCGATTCGTCCGTTGATCGACCAGGCCGCCGCGCGAGCGCCTGTGCGCCTGCTCGCGTTGGAGGTCGGCGCCGGCCAGGCGGGCGCTGTCTGTGAGCTGATGCGCGCGGCCGGCTTCACAGGTGTCCGAGCCGAGCGCGACCTCGCCGGAATCGAGCGCGTGGTCGTCGGGGAGCGCACGTGAGCGTGCCGAGGAGAGCCGCCAGTGTGCTCGCGGGAGAGCGCACGTGAGCCTCACACCTGAGGACGCCGCTCGACTGCAGGCGTGCCTCCAGGGGGATGGCGTGGCGGTGATCCCCACCGACACCGTCTACGGGCTGGCGTGCAACCCCGAGAGCGTCGCCGCGATTCGGCGCGTGTACGAGCTGAAGGGACGTCCCCCCGCCAAGCCAGCGGCGATCATGTTCTTCTCGCTTGCGCCCGCGCTCGGCATACTCGGCGAGCTGGGTCCCCGCACACGCGGTGCGCTTCGCGCGCTGCTGCCGGGCCCGGTGACGCTGCTGCTGCCCAATCCCAAGCAGCGGTTCCCGCTCGCGTGCAATCCGAGCAGCAGCGCATCGGCCCTGCTCGGCCTGCGCGTCCCCGCACTCGACGACGGTCCGCTTGCCGCGCTGGCCACCGTGGAAGCGCCAGCGGCACAGTCAAGCGCGAACCTCTCCGGCGGCGCCGATGCCCGACGCCTCACGGACGTGCCGGTCGAGATCCGCGCGGGCGCCGACCTGGTGCTCGACGGCGGCGAGCTACCGGGCACGGCCTCGACCGTGATCGACCTGGCCGACTACGAGCGCTCCGGAGCTTGGCGAGTAGTGCGAGAGGGCCCGCTCAACCGCGCCGCCGTGGAGCGCCTGCTCGGATAGCGCCGGCCCGCCAAGACCAGGCCGAGGTTACGCCACAACCTCCACACCAACAAGATCCGCGGCGTCCAAGCTGCCTGGCGTCTCAAGCTCAAGCACCGCCTCAAGCGCCGCGATCGCGACCGCGAGCTGGTCGAGGTCGGGCTCGCGCGTGGTGAGCAGTTGCAGCTTCAGCCCGGGCCACATCACCGCCTGGACCCAGGGACGGTTGCGGTTGCGCCCGGCGAACTTAATGATCTCGAAGGAGATGCCGGCGATTATCGGCACGCCGAAGATGCGGGTGGCGACGAGCCAGTACCAGGCGGGCATCCCGACCGCTCCGAACACGAAGATCGACACGACCATCACGATCAGCAGGAAGCTCGTGCCGCAGCGCGGGTGAAGCCGGGAGAAGCGTTGCGCGTTGACCGGTGTGAGCGCCAAGCCCGCCTCGAAGCAGGAGATCGTCTTGTGCTCAGCGCCGTGATACTCGAAGACGCGACGCAGGCTGTGGATACGCGAGAGCGCCACCATGTAGCCCAGGAAGATCACGGTGCGCACCACACCCTCGACGATCCAGAACAGTGCCGAGGAGTTCAGCTGGTGCTTGATGAGGCTCGTCAGGCCGAGCGGCAGCAGAAAGAACAGCCCGATCGCGAACACCATTGCGACGACGATCGTGCCGAACCACATCGCGGAGGTGATTTCCTGCGGGTCCTCCGCCTCGTCTTCGGGGAGTTGCGCGTTGGCGGAGATGCCAAGCGCCCTGAAGCCGATCGCGAGCGAACCGCCCAGCGCGACGATGCCGCGCAGCACGGGCACCCGCAGCCAGCGGTGGCGGGAAAGCGCGGAGGTGAGCGGCGAGGTCGTGACCTCAATCTCACCGAGCGGCTCCAGCTGCCCGCTCCGCTCCTCGCTGCTGAGCTGCGCCTCTCGCGCGAACGCCACGTCGAGCGCGTGCGACATGTCGCGCGCCGCGCCGTTGTGGCCCGCGTCGATCGAATCGCCATCAGGCAACACGTCGAGTGCGCCGTCGCGCGGGCTGCCATCATGCGACGCCTCGCGCGCGCCGTCATGCGAGGTATCTCGCGGCGCGCCGTCGCGTGCGGCGCCATCCTGCGCTCCATGCTCGCCCGGTGCCTCCCCGGTAACCGGCAGCGGCTTGCGCACCGCCACCGCCCAGTGGCGCACGCCGCGCATCATGACCCCCTCCAGTACGGCCTGCCCCCCAAGGGGGGCGTCGCGCTGCGCGGTCAGCTGTCCGTCGGCTAATTGAGCATCGGCGCCGAGCTGAGCTTCGGCTGGATCCAGCGAGCGGGTGCCCGCGGCTGCGGTGGCGCCCGCCTGGAGGTTGCTCGCCTGCACCCTCCCACCGGCAACCGGGCGAGAGGACATCGTCCTACTGGGGACGTGTTTGATCCGCGCCGGATCGCGCGGTGGCCGCTTGCGCCCCGCGCAAACGCCCCTTGGCGACTCGACGTTGGAAACGCTCGACGCGTCCACCCGTGTCGATGAGCTTCTGCCGGCCCGTGTAGAAGGGGTGGCAGTTGGAGCACACCTCGACGTGGATCTCCTCTTGAGTCGCACGCGTGGTGAATTCGTTGCCGCACATGCAGCGCACGTGCGCCTCGACGTAGTTTGGGTGGAGAGATGACTTCATGTTCAGCGCATTCTAGCGGCTGGCGCGCCGATCGGCCAGTCGACCTGCGAGCGGGGCACAGGCGGTGCCCGCCCAGCCGGCCCCCGTCAGGCTGGCGGCGTTTGGGTTGACCCCGGCGTTGGGGTTGGCGCCGGCGTTTGCGTCACCTGCCCGGAGAGCGTCGGCTGCAGGCAGTGCGTGGTGTGCAGTTCGGCGCGCTTGAGCACGTGTCCCTTGTCGCTCAGCCAGCGGAACTGCACGAGCGCCCGGTAGGCGGCGGGGGCGGTCAGATTGGTCACCTGCTGAACGTAGTTGTCGATCCTCACTCCGGGTTCCGATGCGTGCCACACACCGAGGCTCGGTGCGGCAAGCGTGTGGTATTCGGTTTCCCCGCGCATCCGCTGCTGAAGCTGGATCTTGATCTGCATCCGCTGCGTGGAGGCGATCGCGACCATGTGAGCCGTGAACGTCGCCGAGCGTTCGCTCTGCACGGTGGAGGTCACGCACTGTTCCACCGTGGCGGAATAACCGCTTGTGTCGGTGGGCGTTGTCGTGGTGGAAGTCGCGGCGGCGTTCGCGGCAGAGGTCAAGCCGGCCGCGTCATAGCGCAGGCCACTGCGCGCAAGCGCCGCTTGTGCGCAGGCGAGCGCCGCGAGCGCACACGTCAGCACAAGCGCGGCCCTGGCCCCCCAGGTGGATTGGAACGTCGTCCTTGCCATTCACAAGCCACTAACACCAGGAAGCACCGTATGTTTCGGCGCGGCGTGCGCCGCGCCGAAGGTTGCGGTAGAGATGAGGCCGTTTCGCACAGACCCCATGCAGAAAACTTTCGCCGGTGCTCAGGTTATTTGGTAAAGGGGGCCGTCGCCCCCCTCTGGTGTGGTTAGGCGCCCGCCCTTGGCGGTGATCGCGCCGCACTGCACGCAGTTGGTGTAGTTGACGATCACGTCCACGGCGCCCGTCTCCGGCGCGTCCTCGGGAATCTCATACACCCCGGCGGGACACATCCAGCGCCATGTTTCGGCGACCTCGCGCGGAACGTGTTTGCGCACACGGATGTGGTTGGGGGCGTCGTCGCGAGTGGCGTTGCCGGTGATGAACACCGAGGAGAGCTTGTCGAAGGTGTACTTGCCGTCGGGCTTGACGTAGACGTCCTTGGTGTTGCCGACGAATACCGGGATTGAGTCGTTGCGATGCCAGTCCGCGCGGCCGGGCAGCTTGCCCTTGGTGATCTGCTGGATGCCCGACAACGGGCCGCCGAGCAAAAGGCCCTTCTGCAGCGGCTGGCGCGCGTTGCGAACCTCCCACAGCTCTTTGCCGACCGAGGACTGCTCGATTGCCCGCTCGTAGTCGGAGAAGTCGCTGCTGCCGCGCTTGAGCGCCGCGTAGATCGACTCGGCCGCGAGCATGCCCGACTTGATGCAGTGGTGCACACCCTTCAGCGCCATCGTATCCACCATGCCGCCGGAGTCCCCCACGAGCACCGCGCCGGGCATCGAGAGCTTGGGCATCGACCAGTAACCACCGCCTGGCAGTGCCTTGGCGCCCCAGGCGACGCGCTCGCCGCCCTCGAGGATTTTGCGTACAAGCGGATGCGTCTTGAACGTCTGCAGCAAGTCGTGCGCGGAGGTCGTCGCATCCGCGTAGTCGAGCTCAACCACGAAGCCGATCGAGACCATGTCCTCGCCCGTCTTCTCGTTCTTCATCGGATAGATCCAGGTACCGCCGATCTGTCCGTACTTCGATGAGATCTTCAGCGGCCAGGGGCCCATCGTGTGGATCAGACGGTCGAGCGGCTTGGGGACCTTCCAGACCTCCTTGACGCCAAGCTCCCACACCTGTGGCTCGCGGCCCTTGGCGAGATCGAACTCACGAATCGCGGCTCCCGTCAAGTGACCCCAGCAGCCCTCGGCGAGGACCGTGGCGCTCGCCTTGATGTCGGTGCCGGGCTCGAAGTTGCCAAGTGGCTCGCCGTCCTTGCCGCGGCCCTTGTCTCCGGAGCGCACCCCGGCAACACGACCCTCCTCGACCACCAGCTGGGTGGCGGCTGTCTCGGTGAGGATGTAGGCGCCGGCCTCCTCTGCCTGCTGCTGCTGGTAGCGGGCCAGCGCCGAGACGGAGATGACCTCATTACCGTGGTTCTTGAACGGCGGCGGCGTGGGAATACGGATCGACGCTTTCGAGGTGGGCGTCAGGTAGACGGCCTCCTTGTGCACCTCGCCGAAGGCAAATCCCTCCTCGCGCCACTGCTCGCGGGTCATCTCCGGGAACAGCTCCTGCAGCGCTCCGGGGCGCATGACGGCGCCGGAGAGGTTGTGTCCACCGCACGTCTTTGCCTTCTCGACGACCGCCACCGGCACTTCGCCGAGGCGCTCCATCGCCTCGGGATCGTCGCCGAGCAGCTGCAACAGGCGGTTGGCGCAGGCCAGGCCGGCGGTACCGCCGCCGACGATCGCCACACCAACCTCGATCAGCTCGTCCTCGGGGTCGAGGCCGCGCTTGACGAACTCCTTCTGGGAATCGACGGGCGGCGGGAAAGCCGCGGGCACGACCCTCCCATTGCTCGAGCCGTTATGAGATGACATCGCTCAACGCTCCTTTTCGCTCGCGCATCCGCCCACACCCACCGCTACGAGGCTTTCTTTGCCTTTACGGCCTCGGTCAACTTGGGCAGGATCTTGTTCAGATCGCCCACGATGCCGAGGTCTGAGAATTCGAAGATCGGCGCGTTGGAGTCCTTGTTGATAGCGACGATGTTCTCCGAGGACTGCATTCCGACCTTGTGCTGGATCGCGCCGGAGATGCCCGCCGCGAGGTACAGCTTCGGCGAGACGGTCTTGCCGGTCTGGCCGATCTGGGCGGCGTAGGGGTACCAGCCGGCGTCCACGACCGCGCGGGTGGCCGCCACGGCGGCGTTGTTGCCGAACGCCGCCGCCAGGTCCTCGGCGAGCTGAAAGCCCTCGGCCTTGCCGAGACCGCGACCGCCGGCGACGAGGATGGAGGCGCCCTCGATGTCAACGTCGGCCCCGCGCTGTTCGCCGCGCGTGACCATCGTGGCCTGCTTGGCGTGATCGCTCAGCTCGAAGCTGACCTGCTCGACGGGAGCCGCGCCGGCACCGGTCTCTTTGATCTCGAACGCGTTGAGGCGTCCGATCACGATGCCGACGGGCGAGCGGTATTTGATTTCCGAGATGGCCGAGTCGCCGAGGATCGGCCGCTCGGCGATCAGCTCGCCACCCTCGGCGCGCACGGCGGTGACCTCCATCGCCACACCGGCGCCCAGGCGCGCGGCCAGACCGGCGCCGATCTCGAAGCCGAGCAAGCCGCCGCCGAACAATGCGTACTTGTAGTCGCCATTTGAAATGGCGGCGCCCATCGCGTCGACGACCGGCTGGGCGAGCCCTTCGGGGCCCTCGGCAATGAGGACCTTCTTGGCTCCGTAGTTGCCGAGCGAAGCCGCCAAGTCCTGCGGCACGCCCTCGCCGACGAGGATCGCGTGCGCTTCGCCGCCCAGCTCGGCGGCGAGCTTGGCGCCCTCGGAGACCGCGCCGAGCGAGTTCTTGTTGATCGCGCCTTTGTAGTGAAGCGCGTAGACCAGGATGTTTGCCATCTAGATCAGCTTCCTCTCATCGAGCCAGGCGACGATCTTCTCGACCGTCTCGGCGGTGTCCTCGTCCTCGATGATCTCGCCCGCGGCCTTGGCCGGGGGAGCCTTCGCGGCGATCCATTGAGCGGCGGAGTGCTCGCCGCCGACCTTGCTCGTGTCGATGCCGACGTCGCCGGCGGTGACGGTGTCAAGCGGCTTCTTCTTGGCGCCCATGATCGCCTTCAGCGACGGGTAGCGTGGCTCGTTGATGGCGTCGCCGACGGAGATCACGGCGGGCAGAGTGATCTGCACCGTGTCGTAGCCGTACTCGGCCTGGCGCTCGCAGCGCAGCGAGTCGGCGGCGACATCCATCTTGATGACCTGAGTGAGCGAGGGCATACCGAGATGCTCGGCTACGACCGCGCCGATCGTGTAGCACTCGCCGTCGTCTGATTGCTGGCCGAGCAGTACGAGATCTGGTTTCTCGCGGTCCAGGGTCTGCGCCAGGGCATAGCCGGTGGCGGCCACGTCCGAGCCGGCAACCGCCGGGTCTGAGAGGTGCACGGAGCGATCTGCACCAAGCGAGACTGCCTTGTGCAGCGCGCGCACGGCGCTCTCCGGGCCCATGGTCACGGCCACGATCTCCTCCACGGGAGCGACGCCGCCCTCGCGAACCTGCATCGCAGCCTCGATGGCGTGCGTGTCATACGGGTTGAGGTTCTTCTCCCCGCTGCGGTCCATGCGCCCCGTCGAGCTGTTGATTCGCTTCTCGACGGCGGCGTCCGGGACCTCCTTCACCAGGACGCAAATCTTCATTCAGTTACTCCTTGAGGGATGTCGATTGGGCAATCCTACCTGAGTTGACTGACGAGTCAATCAGGACTGCGAACGCTCGTAGCACTGCGGATGAAATCAACGATCGCCTGGGTGGGGGCGCCAGGCGTAAAAACCTCGGCCACACCGAGGCTCTTCAGCTCAGGTATGTCTTCGGCAGGGATGGTGCCGCCTACGGTGACGACCACGTCGTCGATGCCTTGCTCGTGCAGCAGCTGCACCACGCGCGGCACGAGCGTCATGTGCGCGCCCGAGAGAATCGATAGGCCAACCGCGTCGGCGTCCTCCTGGATGACTGTCTCCACGATCTGCTCGGGGGTTTGGTGCAGTCCGGTGTAGATGACCTCCATGCCAGCATCGCGTAGCGCGCGAGCGATGATCTTTGCGCCGCGATCGTGACCGTCCAGGCCGGGCTTGGCCACGACAACGCGGATCTTCCCCCTCGACTCAGTCATCTCAGACCTTGATGATGAAGGCGTCGCCCTGCCCGCCGCCGGAGCAGATGGCGGCACAGCCGAGGCCGCCGCCGCGACGGCGCAGCTCGAAGACGAGGCTGCCGATGATGCGCGCGCCACTGGCACCAATCGGATGGCCGAGTGCGACGGCGCCGCCGTTGACGTTGACCTTGTCCTCATCGATGCCAAGCACACGAATCGAGTTGAGCGTGACCGAGGCGAACGCCTCGTTGATCTCCCATACGTCGATGTCCTGCGCTTTCAGGCCGGCCTTCTCCAGCGCCTTCTTGGCGGCCGAGGCGGGGGTGCGGGCGAGGTAGGCGAACTCGTCGGCCGACTGGGCGTGGGTAACGACCTCGGCCAGGGCCTCCTTACCGTTGGCCGAGGCCCACTCCTCCGAGGCAACGACGAGCGCGCCACCGCCGTCGTTGACGCCCGGGGAATTCCCCGCCGTGTGCGTGCCGTCCTTGCCGACAAGGCCGGGCAGGGCGGCGAGCTTCTCCAAGGACGTGTCGCGGCGAGGACCCTCGTCCACCTCTACGACGGTCTCACCCTTGCGGCCTTTGATCGTGACCGACACGATCTCCTCGGGCAGGCGACCCTCGTCGGTGGCCTTCAAGGCCAGCTCGTGCGAGCGCAGCGCCCAGCGATCGAGGTCTGCTCGCGTCAGCTCAAGCTCATCGCCGACCTCGGTGGCCTCGACAAACATTTGCTTGCCGGAAAAAGGGTTGGTAAGACCGTCGTGGACCATCGCGTCGAGCGCCTTCACGTCGCCCATGCGAAATCCGAAGCGTGCGCCCGGCAGCAGATAGGGAGCCTGGGACATCGACTCCATGCCACCCGCGACACCAACCTGAACGTCGCCGGCGCGGATCGCCTGATCGAGGATCACCGTGGCGCGTAGGCCCGAGGCGCACACCTTGTTGATCGTCTCGGAGGAGACCTCCTTGGGGATACCGGCCTTGATCTGCGCCTGGCGCGAGGGGATCTGTCCTTGCCCAGCCTGCAGAACCTGACCCATGACAACGTGCTCGACCTGCTCAGGCTCGACTCCGGCGCGCTCGAGCGCCGCGGCGATCGCCAGCCCACCGAGCTCAGTGGCGTCCACCGTGGAAA
>DATNKN010000041.1:0-6815 GCA_035603375.1 Solirubrobacteraceae bacterium | reverse complement strand
GGATGCGGAGATCGTCGTGCTCGACTCGACCGAGCCCGAGCGCGCGCACCCGCGGCCGGTCGCGGCCGAGCTCTATGGCGACCTCGCGGCTTCACTCGAGGACCTGCGCGTCGCGGCCGGCGGCAAGCCACTGTCGAGCGCCTCGTGGATCGCCGAGCTGCGTGCGGCCGAGACTGAGCGGCGGCAGGCCGAGCAGGCCGAGCTGAGCGACGAGCGCGCTCCGCTACACCCGATGCGCGTGTATGCGGAGCTGGCGCGGGTGCTCGATCGCGACGCGATCGTGATCGGCGACGGGGGCGACTTCGTGTCGTACGCCGGTCGCGTGATCGACACCTACGCTCCCGGCTGCTGGCTCGACCCGGGGCCGTTCGGGTGCCTGGGCACGGGGCCCGGGTATGCGCTGGCGGCAAAGCTCGCCCATCCCGAGCGCCAGGTCGTGCTGTTGCTCGGCGACGGTGCGTTTGGGTTCTCCGGGATGGAGTTCGACACGCTCGCGCGTCACGGCGTGAACGTCGTGGCAGTGATGGGCAACAACGGCATTTGGGCGCTGGAGAAGCACCCGATGGAGTTCCTCTACGGATATTCGGTTGCCGCCGACCTGCGTCCAGGCACGCGCTACGACCAGGTCGTGGAGGCGCTCGGCGGGTACGGCGAGCTGGTGGAGCGTCCATCGGATGTGGTGCCCGCAATCGAGCGCGCGCTGTCCTGCGGCAAGCCGGCGCTGGTGAATGTGCTCACCGACCCAACCGTGGCGTACCCGCGCAAGTCAAACCTCGCCTGAGCTGAGCGCCAAAATGAGGAAGCCGCCCGGGTGGACGGCTTCCTCAGGGGCTTGGCCTGGAGACGAAGGCAGGGGTGCACGCCTCAAAGCCTTTTAGGTGGCCCGGCAGGTGAGCCGATTGCTCGGCGCGGCACGGGCCTATGGACCGGCAGTAGAGCACGGAACGGGTCCCGCGCACACGGCCGATAGCCCTCCTTCGGCCAGCAGTCGCGAATGGATCAATGGATAGGGGCACGTTCGAACGATTGTCCACGCACTGCGTGCCGAGCAGGCAGGACAGCGCGGTGGGCTCCGTCGCAAAGCTGAGTAGGGCGCGTAGCGTGGTCAGCCTCGCTTGCCCCGCTCGCGCGCTTATACATCCGCTTGCCGTGTTCGCGCGAGCGCCTAGCCGAGTCCGGCGAGACGCAACGTGCCGCCGCGCAGGATGTCGTGCTCTGAGACCTCGACGCGGTCGAGGTCGAACACGCCCATTGCCTCGTCTAGCAGGATCGTGCCCGCCACGATTGTGGGCGCGCGATCGGGATGCAATCCAACCACTTCGCGACGCTGCTCTTCGCTCATGTCGGCGAGCCGTGCGATCAGGAGCTGCACCGTGGCGCGCAGCAGCGTGTACCCATGCACGCGCTCGGGATCGTAGGGGTCGAGCGCCTGATCGATGGCCGCCGCCGAGGTGGCGGTGCCGGCGACCGCGATCGCGCGCGTCACCGCCTCGCACTGGGCCGGCGGGAGGCTCTCGCGAAAGATCGCGCGCGTGTCGGCCGCCAAGTCCTGCAGCTCGCTGGGCGCGGGCGGATCGCTGTGGATGTGGCGCTCGCTCATCCTGAGCACCCCCGCCTGCACAGACACGTGAAACGACGCGACGCGCTCGCTGCCGACGATGAACTCGGTGGAGCCACCGCCGATGTCGATTACCACCGTCGGCTCGCTCGAGCTGCCATCGCGGTTGCTCATCGCCCCAAGAAACGTCAACTGCGCCTCTTCGTCGCCGCTGAGCACGCGCGCATCAAGGCCAAACTCCGAGCGCACCCCCGTGGTAAACGCCGCCCCGTTGGACGCGTCGCGCACCGCTGAGGTGAGCACCGCCAGGTTGGCCTCGCACTCGTAGCGGTCCATCGTCGCGCGGTATTCCACAAGCGTGGCGTACACCCGCGCGATCGCCTCCTCCGATAGCTGCCCGCCCGCGTCGACCCGGTCGCCCAGGCGCGTAACCTGCGACTCGCGATGCAGGTCGGTCACCGCGCCGGTGCCGGGGTCCACGTCGGCGACGAGCAGGCGCGTCGAGTTGGTGCCTATGTCGACCACGGCCGTGCGCATGTCGCGGGATCGTAAAGCGCGGCGCGGTTGGGCGCTTGGCGCGGTGGGTCGCAGGGCGCGGGTTGACGCGTCGAGCGATGGATACGTGTCACGGCCGCGACGGACACTGGGTGCGGATTGGGCGCAGCCGGGCGCCCACGACTACAGCCCGGGCGCGATCTTTGCTAGAACATTGGATGCGACGCGGGGTGGAGCAGTCTGGTAGCTCGTCGGGCTCATAACCCGAAGGTCGCAGGTTCGAATCCTGCCCCCGCTATGAAGCGAAACCCGCTCAGGTGAGCGGGTTTCGTGCTATCTGGAGGTTTTCTTGCGGCGCCGGAGCGGGCCGGGTGTGAACAGAAGTGCAAACATCCGAGCTTTGCATGGCATGGCGGTTCTCGGTGCTCGCCGAGGCGCGGCATCGGCCTCACGTCCAACGGCTGAGGACTTCGATGAAGGTGCCGTGCAGAGGATCGCGACCTTGGCGATCCGGCCGGGTCGGCCAAGGCGAGGCTCATCAGCCCGCTTGCAAGGGCGTCTTGAGGGCGTCCTAATGTCTTCGGGATCACTCGTCACCGCCCAAAGAACGACGGGATCAGCGACGATTGGCGAATGCACCCAGACCTCGGTTGCTCGTCGGACGCCGCGCTGTGACGCCAGCACGCAGTGCGCACGACGCTGCAAGCTCGGCGCTCGGCTACTTCTACCAGTCGCAGTGGCCGCTTGTGGAGCTTCTGCTACGCGGTGCCGATCAGCCCGATGCCGCCATAACTGTCGAGCTGTACGACGACGTTGCCTGGGAGGAGGACGGAACTCCGACTGAGCTGTTGCAGGTCAAGCACCACCTCAACAGCACACGCAGCCTCGGCGATAAGGACGATGACATCTGGCGGACCATCCGTTCGTGGCTGGATGCAGGCCCGCCGGGCAACGGGTCTGGCCCGATCTTGACTCTAGTGACTACTGCGACTGCCCCCGACGGCACCGCTGCCGCGGCGTTGCGTCCTGGCCCCGCTCGTGAGCCCGATGTCGCGCGCCAGCGGCTCGAAGCCGCAGCGAATGAGTCAAACGCGGAAGCCACCAATGACATTCGCAAGCGGTTTCTTGCTCTGCCCGATCCTGATCGGGCAGTCTTCGTCGGCCGGATACACGTCCTCGACGCCGAGCCGACTATCGGCGATGAACTCGACGCCCGACTTCGAAGGGCGCTGTACATGGTCCTCCCCAAGGACCACGAGACTACCTTTGTCGACCAGCTCTGGGGATGGTGGCACCGCATCATCGTTGGCCTACTGCGCAGGGTACGCGGCAACATCACCGCGCTTGACGTGAAGGCCCACGTCGACGCGTTGCGCAACGAGTTCGCGGGCGACAACCTACCCACGCTCGTGCGCCTTGACGATATTGACATCGACATCGAGGCGACATATGGGAGCCGACCATTCGTGGAGCAGCTTCGGTGGATCGCGTTTACCGCGGTCCTGCTGCAGAAGGCAATGATCGACTACTACCGTGCGTACACGCAGAGCGCGAGGTGGGTCGAGGACAACCTAGTTGGACTCGATGAGCTGGCAGACTTCGAGGCCAAGCTTAAGGACGAGTGGGAGCGCCAGTTCGAGTTCATGAAGATGAAGCTGCCCGATGGGGCCGATGAGCAAGCGTTGCAACAAGCGGGCCAGGAGCTTTTTCGCCTCGTCACAGAGAAATCCAGCGTCCAACTACGGGCGTACAACGAGCCGTTCTTTACCAACGGCAGGCTCCACGCCCTTGCCGATTACGGACATGTGGGATGGCATCGTGACTTCGAGGCGCGGCTTGAGACCCTTCTACTTGGAGGGATCGCATGAGTGAGTGGAGAGAGCGGCCACAGATCGAGGCGACCATGCTGAATCCGGCTCTCCTCGCGGTCCTTCTGGCGGGCGCTGCTCACGACTACGAGAAGGCCAAGGAGAAGAAGGAACGAATGCCTTGGCCTCTCGGCTTCCTTGTGCTGCCGCTGGTCCTCCATCGCCCCACACGCACTGAGCTGCCCAAAAACACTCGCACCCACCTATCCACTTGGATACGCCGACACCCGCTCCTGCGTGCCGGTTTCCCTGAGCGTGCCGCTGCAATGGCTCCCTTGACGCGTGAGGGCATCAGGTTCGGCTTGCGCGCAGGCGTGCTCGACATCGACGGTTGTACGATCTGCGGCGATAAGACGAATCAACCGGTCGGTGAACTTGGACAGCTCATCCGCGCCGCTGCTCTTGTCGGCCGATGGCTCGCCACGACCGACCAACCAAGCACAACATTCGCCCTTCTAGGCGTGGCGCCCTGACAACATGCAGATTCTCGCCATAGTGCTGTACAACGCGGCCGGCGATCAGCGGGTGGTCGAGTTCAAGCCCGGCAAGCTCAATATCGTCACCGGCAATCCCAAGAGTGGGAAGAGCGCGCTGCTCGACATCGTCGAGTACTGCCTCGGCCGCAGCACCGTCACCATGCCAATAGGGCCGATCACCAAGACGGTCGTGTGGTACGGGCTCCTGATCCAGCTTCCCGGAGGTCGCGTGTTTGTGGCGCGACCTGCTCCACGGCGAGGAGCGGCTTCGAGCAGCCGCGCAATGCTCGAGATCGGCGGCGCCGATCTTGGGCCGCTCCCGTTTGAGCGGCTCGAAGCCAACTCCGACGCCGACACGGTCCGTGACGACCTTGGTCGCGCAATCGGCATTGGCGAGAACGCAGCGGAGCCAGCCCCCAACTCGCCGCAGCCCGGCTTGGAAGCCAACCTTGGTCACGCTGTGCTGCTCTGCTTGCAAGGTCAGAACGAGATCGCGAACCGCTCGCTCTACTTCCACCGCCAAGGGGAGGAGGACGGCGCCATAGGTCGCGCCATCAGGGACACGCTGCCCTACTTCCTTGGCGCGGTCCCACGCGACCAAGCTCTGCAACGACAACGTCTCACCAACGCGCGCCGGGACCTACGGCGCGCTGAGGCCGACTTGTCGCGGGCTCGTGCCGCGGACAAAGAGGTGGAGATCAGCTTGCGCTCAATGGTTAAGGAGGCGGAAGTAACCGGCCTGCTCGATTTTGCATCAAACGACAGTCGAGCAGACATGCTCGCTGCACTGCAGTCAATGCTCACGGATGCGCCGCTACCGACGGGTGATGACTCGGTCGCCGAGCGTCGTCAGCAGATGGAACGGGACCGCAGCGAATTGCGGCTCGCGTTGCGCGCCGCGGGCGAGCAGGCCGCGCTGCTCGACAGCATGGACGGCGACGAGCAGCAATACGAGGGCGTTGTCGGGCAACAGATCGCCAGGCTCAAGAGCCTTGATCTGCTCGGCGATGTTGATTCGGGCGGCATGTGCCCGGTCTGCGCTAGTAAAATTAACGGTGATGCGAGCGTCGATGAGCTGCGTCGCGCCGCCGAGGATCTCGGCGCTCAGCTCGTATCGGTGGAGGCAATCCGCCCCCGGCGGCGCCAGGTGGCCGGGGAGTTGGCACAACAGATCGACGGCTTGCGCGAGAAGCTTCGAGCTGCGGATGCGGCGCTCGCGGGCCTTGAGGCAACCGAGACCAGGGGCTCCGCCGTTGGGTCGCGCGCAGAGCAGCAGGCATTCACGCGAGGCCGCATCCAGCACTTCCTTGCGTCAGCCGCCGCGGCCGAGGCGCCCGAGCTAGCTCGTCTTGAGCAGCGCGTCACGCTCCAGCAGAAGACAGTAGAGAGCCTCGAAGCTGGTCTTGATCCAGACGATGAACGCGAGCAATTGACATCTCGCCTAGCCGTCATCGGAGCCGATATGACGGCGTGGGCTGATCGACTCAAACTGGAGCACACTGGAGGCGTCCGCTTCGATCTTCACCGTCTCACGATCTCCGCCGACACAGAACAGGGTCCGGCACCGCTGTCACGGATCGGTAGCGCCGACAATTGGATCGGTTATCACCTGGTCGGCCACCTTGCTTTGCATCGCTACTTCACGCGGCAGGACCGGCCCGTGCCACGACTACTCATGCTCGACCAGCCGACGCAAGCGTATTACCCGTCAGATGTCGAGCAGCGGGAGGGCGTACCCGAGGCCGATGATGACCGCGCAGCCGTGCAGCGCATGTTCGAACTGATGCGCGATGTCGCGAGCGAACTCGCGCCCGACATGCAGATCATCGTGTGCGACCACGCCAATTTGCTCGCCCCCTGGTTTCAGGACGCCGTCGTGCACAACTGGCGCGAAGGGCAGAAGCTCATCCCGGACGAATGGATCGAGCAAGCCGATGCTGGCGGTCAGTAGCCCAGTGCTGCGCGCTTGCGCGACACGTGGATTTGTCTGCTCCGACGGGTCGCATCTGTGGAGGTACGGTCAGCGCCCGCGCCCGACATCCCGATCCAAGGCTCTGCGTGCTGGCGGTCGGAGGAGCCGGTCTATGTGCGGGATAAAGCGGCCGAGGCGTAGCGGGTCGCGGGTGGGACTCCAGGCACGGTCAGGCAGCTCGCGGTAATCGGTGGATGGAGCTTGTAGTCGGCTGTTGGTCATGCGTTGGGCGAGGCATGTGATGCGGTCGGGGTCTTGGCCTTCCTCGCCGAGCTGGTCCCGTGCGAGGTGCCAGTCGGTGCCGTGGCGAGCGCGCGTGGCCTGAACGTAGGCGGTCTCCTTGCTGGTCTGCCAGCCGCCGGTGAGCACGACGGCGCGATCGACGGTCGCGCCCTGCTGGCGGTAGACGTGTTGGGCGTACGCGAGTCGTAGAGACTCGACATACT
>DATNKN010000009.1:0-4435 GCA_035603375.1 Solirubrobacteraceae bacterium | reverse complement strand
GGCCTGCGATCTCGCGGGCAAGTGCCGCCACCTGCTCGGGTGTGTGCAGCGGCGAGCGCTTCGCACCGACCCTGATGCGACCGCCGAGCAGCCACAGGCCGGCGTCGAGGTCAATGCAAACCCGGATCGGCTCGCCGCTTTCGCCGACCGCCTCCTCGATGAGGTTCAGGTGCGCAACGCTGTCCACCATCACGGCCACGCGCTCGGGCAGTCGGGCGAGCGTCGCCAGCGCCCCCCGGTCGGTCGTCGGATAGGCAACCGTGATGTCCTGGAAGCCTTGCTCGGCCAGCCACAACGCCTCTGGCAGCGTGAAGGCGAGCGTGCCCTGAAAACCGGGACGCGCCAGCACCCTTTCCTGGAGCGCACGGCAGCGCACCGACTTGCTGGCCAGACGGATTGGCTTGCCCGCCGCCCGGCGTTCCATGTCGGCGGCGTTGCGCCAGAAGGCGTCGAGGTCGACAACCGCGAATGGTGGCTCGAGCCCGGTGGTGGCGTCTTCGAGCCGCTGTAGGCGCGAGACGCTCATTGCGCTGGAATCGACGTGCCCACAGGCCCAAGCACGCGCTCGGTCCACGCGTTGGCGAAGCGGCCCTCGGGGTCGAGTCGCGCGCGAATCGCCTGGAAACGGTCCCACTCGGGGTAGCGCTCGCGCAAGCTCGCGGCGGTCTGGAAGTGGCGCTTGCCCCAGTGCGGTCGTCCACCGAGATCGCTCATGATCTTCTCGACCGCTTCGAAGTAGGGGCGCCACTGCATACCGCGATACATGTGCACGGCGACATACCCGCTTTCGCGGCCGGCGGCTGTACTGAGCAGCGCGTCGTCGCCGGCCACAGTTCGCACCTCGATCGGAAACGGCACGGCAAACCCGTGCTGCTTGACTGTCTCCAGCACGCGCAGCACCGCGTCGGTGGTGTGCTCGCGGGGAAGCGCGTACTCCATCTCGGTGAAGCGCACCAGTCGAGGGCTTGAGAAGATGCGGTCGGAGCGGTCGATCCGCTTGGAGCTGCCCGCGAGGCGTGTCACGATCCGGTTTATCTCCGGTATGCGCTCGGGCAGCCGTCGGCCGATGCGGCAAAACATCTCGAACGTGCGGTTCGTGAGCAGCACGTCGTTGGCGTACTCGACCACCCTGCCGCGCGGACGGGGGGGCTGCTCGGTGCGATTGTTGGTGCGCGTGAGCGCCGTGTCGCAGTGTGGGAAAACGTAGAACTCGAAGTGATCGTTGGCAAGCGCCAGCTCGTCGAAGCGCTCGACGGTTTCCCGCAGCGGTGCCTGGGCGTCGATCCCGCACAGCGTGAACGCGCCGACGCAGCGGAGTGTCACCTCGGCCACCACGCCGAGCGCCCCCAGGCCGACGCGTGCGGCGCGCATCAGCTCAGGGTCGTGCTCGGGCGAGCACACGAGCGTCGAGCCGTCGGCCAGCACGAGTGTCAGCTCGGCGACCTGCGAGGGGATGTTGCGCAGGTGCGCACCGGTGCCGTGCGTCGCTGTGGAGATCGCACCCGCGATGCTCTGCGCGTCGATGTCGCCGAGGTTCTCCATGGCGAGGCCGTGCCGGGCAAGGTGGGCGTTCAGTTGCGCGATCGTGATCCCGCCCTGCACCCGCACGAGCCCCGACTCGCGGTCCACGTCGAGCACGCGCTGAAAGCGGTCGAGCACGATCAGCAGCCCGTCCGTGAGGGCGATGTCGCTGAAGGAGTGCCCGGCGCCCGCGACACGCACGCGCAGGCCCTCGCGCCCGGCACGGAGCATGGCCTCGACGATCTCCTCCGTGCTGCACGGATGCACGATCGCCTGTGGCCGGCAGCGCTCATCGCCGGTCCAATTGCGCCACTCCACGGCGCTCGCCTGGGGATCGTTAGGCTCGCTCATCACATGACCCAGCCCGAGCCTACTCCGAGCCCCGCGCCGGCGTCTGCGCCGCGCACCCGCGCGCTGCCCAGTCCGGTAGCTCGGCGCGCGACCGTGATCGGAGCCGGCTCGTTCGGCACCGCGTTGGCGGTGCTGTTGTGCCGGGCGGGGCTGCGCACGACCCTGCAAACGCGCAGCGACGAGCAGGCCACGCTGCTGTTGGGTGAGCGCGAGAACAAGCTGTACCTGCCCGGGGTCGAGCTGCCCTCCCAGCTGCGCGTCGAGCCGGTGTCCGAGGGTGTGGCGCGAGCCGACTACGTGTTCCTCGCCGTCCCCTCGCGTGGGCTGGACAGCGCAATCGCCGCGCTTCAGGCAAGCGAGCTGGGGAAGCGCACCGCGGTTGTGTCGGTCGCCAAGGGGCTCGTGCCCCCCGACGGTCGCCCGCCCACGACCGTGCTGAGCACGCTGTTCGGCAGCGAGCGCGTCGCCTGCGTGGGCGGCCCCGCGCACGCCCAGGAGATGGTTCGCTCCGGTGCGGGCCTGGTCGTGGCCAGCGGCGAGGAAGAGCTGGCGCGCACGCTCGCGCAGGTGTTCACGCGAGCCGGGGTGGTGTGCGAGCAGTCCAACGACCCGATCGGCGTCGAGCTGGCGGGCGCGGCCAAGAACGCCGCGGCGCTGGCGGCCGGGGCGACCGAGGCTCAAGGAGCGAACGCGGCGGGCGCCGCCGCCGGTCACATCTTTGCCGAGGTGTGGCGCTATGCCGAGGCGCTCGGTGCGCGACCGGAGTCGATGATCGGCCTCGCCGGGATCGGCGACCTGGTTGCAACGGCGCTGGCGCGGGAGAGCCGCAACCGCCGGGCCGGCGAGCTGCTTGCCGAGGGCGTACCGGCACGTGAGATCCCCCCACGGATCGGTCAGGCCGTGGAGGCGCTGGAGTGGGTGCCGCTGCTGGCACGCACGCTCGAGCAAGCCGGCGTGGAGGCACCGGTCACAAGCGCGCTGGGCCGGCTCATCTCGGGCGAGCTGCCACTGGACGACTGGGTTGCGCTCGTACGTACCACGGTTCCCCCGCCCGCCCGTTGGCGCCGTCGTCCCAAGCCGGGCTTCTGGCGAGGCGCGTGGCGCAGGCTGTGGGGGAGTGTGTAACCATCTTTTTGTATCTGCTACTATCGTAACTACATATCGTAGTCATATTTGTATGAGGTATAAAATCGATGACTCCCACACAGCAGAGCGAAGATTCTGAGCCCCTGAAGCAGATCAAGGCCGAAATCGCCGAGGCCGAGGAACGCAAACAGCGTGGCCACGCCACGCGGCCGCCGCGGGCTCGCGGAAGAACGACGCCCATCGCGGTGCGCTTCGACGAATTCACGATCAAGCGTCTGAAGGACCTCGCCGCGCGGCGCAACACCGGCTACCAGACGCTGTTGAAGGAGTTCGTCGTCGAACGGCTCTACGAGGAGGAGAAGCGCGAGCGCATCATCGAGTGACGGACACGAGCGAGTGCGCACCGTGAAGGCCCAAGCGAGCGCATCACCGTGTGAAGCCACGAACGAGCACGTCATCGAGTGACGGACACAAGCGTGCTTACCACCGCCTCGTACACGCCCGCGCCATGGCCCGCCTCGGCGATGCGCACATTGTCGAAACCCGCGGCCGCCTCGCGTATCGAGGGGTCGCGCTCGACCGCGTTGCCGACGAGCCAGAACATGCCGACGTGCTGCGCGCAGGCGAGATCCTCGCGCGAGTCGCCGACGGCGAAGGTCTCCTCGCGCGCATACCCACGCACCCGCATGTGAAATGCAACCGCCGCGGCCTTCGAGGCGCTCGCCGGCACCAGGTGGTAGCCGCGCACGTGCGCCAGCTCCGCGAGCGCCGGCGAGCGACGATTGACCACGCCATTGTCCACGAGCCGCAGGTCGTCGTGGCCGTGCTTGGCCAGCAGCGCGTCCACCTCGGCGGCGTCCACCAGGCCGCGAAACAGGTGCGACACTTCGCGATCGACGTGCCACGGCTCGTGGTACTCCAGGCGGCCACGGTAGCGCTCCAGCAGTAGCGCGGGCGCACCGCCACGCTCGATCTGCTGAGCGATCGTCAACTCCCCCGGCAGCATCTCGCCGGTCAGCCAGTGCTCCTCACCGCCGGCCGGCGCGCCCGGGCGCGCGGTGCTCGGCGATGCGCCAGACGGGCCGAGCAGTCCCGCGCCCAGCACCACGCAGGCGCCCGCCTCGTAGATGTAGGCGTCCTGCCCGAGCAGCCGCGCATCCTCGGCCACCTGCATCCGGCGCCGGCCCGACATCAGCACCACCTCGACATTCGCGCGCAGGCAAGCCTCGATCGCGCGCATGCCCGCAAGCGACACACCGCCCTCCCCGTCGTGCACGAGCGAGGCGCCACGCCCGAGCAGCGTGCCGTCAAGATCGACATACAGACAACGCACGCTCATCGGCTGCTCACACTCGCAAACGCCGGGCGCTCGGGCGACATCGCCAACTCCATTGTCTCGCCGGCTACTCCTGCCTGGGAACGCCCCCCCATCCCCTCCATCGACAGGCGCCCCTCCGACACGAGCCGTCGGGCGATA
>DATNKN010000007.1:0-3562 GCA_035603375.1 Solirubrobacteraceae bacterium | reverse complement strand
CGCGCCAAGCGCGGTGTGAGCCCCTCTTCGCGCCAGATACGTCGATCGTCGATAATGATCCAGCGGTGAAGCTCTACGTTTGTTACGGCACGTTTGGCCCTGGCACACGGCATCCGTGCGCTCGGGCTCACAGGGCGCTTGTCGCGGCCGGTTACACTCCGGAAGTCATAAGAACGTACGGCTGTTATGGAACCGATCGCCTATTCCGTGGACGCTGCGCGGTCAAGCGCTTGACCGGCAACTACAAGGTCCCCACGCTCGTGCTCGATGACGACACGGTCGTCGACGAATCCGACAAGATTGTCGCGTGGGCTGAGGCTCATCAACGAACGTAACACTCGGACTGCGGCGAGGCGATGCGACGGGGTCGTCGATCTCCATCCGGGCGCTAATCCACGCGGCGGCTCCCCGCTGGCCAGCGCGGCGACCGTGGGCCTCAACCCTCGCGGTGATCGAGTGCGCGCGTCGTCAGCCTGGCCAGCGCGATGCCGATCAGCGCGCCGCCGATCGCATCGCCAGGATAGTGCACGCCGGTGTGCACGCGCGAGTACGCAACGAGCGTCGCGAGGATGCGTAGCGGGATTACGGCAGTTGGCATCGTCGTGCCCACACCGCTTGCGAACGCGAACGCCGCGGCGGAGTGGCCCGATGGAAACGACGTCGACACGGGCATTCGCACGTGGCGCTCGGGTGGTACTCGCTCGGCCGTGCGATTCGGACGCCGCCGGCGACTGAGTGGCTTGACCGCCAAGTTGACGATGGTCGCCGTAACCGCAACGGAAGCGAGTCCGCGGGCCGCCGCTCGACGCCCCGCCGGACCGCACGCGAGGGCGAGCACCGTCCCCGAGGCAAGCGAAAGTCGCGAATAGTTGGCCGCGTGCGAGAGTCGGCGCATCGATCTGTCCAGGGCGGGCGTCGGAGTGCTGGCGACCCTTGCGTAGAGCGCGGCGTCGAGCCGCTCCGCTTCGATCATCCACCGGCGATACCCAGGCACGGGCTTATCGGCGACGGGGTCGATGTCGGTGCGGATCACGTGCGGTCATCCTATGAGGAGCCAGCCAGCAAGGGCCGTTGACGGCGTGCGCTCGGCGATTGTCAGAGACATTCTCCGGGAGCTGAGCCGCATGATTGCTGGCTTTACGCGCTTCAAGCGTCTGCTCGGTTGCGCGGTAGCGGCCGAATCGTCAAATTCGCCGCTCAACGGGTCCGAGCGGGCAGGACTGGCGGTGCGACCGGCGTTTTGCCAACTTCGACGGCATTCAGGCACGGAGTAGGAGACACGGCTCGACTTGAGCGCTCGAACCCATGAACCTCTGTGTGCGATGCGCGACCGAGACTGCGGGTTCGGCGACATCGCATTAGCAACCGGGTGCCGTGCCCGTGGGCCACGGAGTTCGGATCAACGTTGAATAGCACCGACCAGGCAGGGAAACATGGCTTCAACTAGCAGGACGCGTCCGATGAGGACGCGCTCAAAAGCGCAAACGCAGCGGGCAGAGCCGGACGCGTTGCCACGCGGCCACGTAACTGAGATCCAGCGTGCCCGGATGCTTAGCGCGGCCGTCGAGGCGATCGAGGAAAACGGCTATGCGCGGCTCACCGTCGCGCAGGTGATCAACCGCGCGAAAGTCTCGCGCAAGACGTTCTATGACTTGTTCGCCGATCGCGAGGACTGTTTTTTGGCTGTGTTCGAACGGACGCTTGAGCAGGTCAGGGCGAGGGTCATCGAAGCGTACGCACAGGAATCGTCGTGGCGCGAGGGTGTACGTGCGGGCTTGGCGGCGCTGTTGATATTTATCGAGGAGGAGCCCGAGCTTGCGCGGTTGTGCGTCGTCGATGCGCTCGGTGGAGGTCCGCGTGTACTGGAGGTGCGTGCGCGCGTGCTTGCCGAATTGCGCTCGGTGATCGACGAAGGTCGCGGCGCCGCCACAACTAGGCGCGAGCCACCGAGCGTGACTGCCGAAGGCGTAATCGGTGCTGCATTCGCGGTGATCCACACACGTATGCTCGAACGCAGTTCCAAGCCCTACATCGGGCTGCACGGCCCACTCATGAGCATGATCGTGCTTCCCTACCTCGGGACGCGCGCGGCGAGTCGCGAACTGGCTCGGCCGGCACCACAGGTGCGCCGCCGCGCGAAGTCAGAGCGGGGTGTCGGCAAGGACCCGATGGCCGGGCTCGACATGCGCTTGACCTACCGGACCGTGCGCGTATTGAGCGCGATCAAGGAGCATCCGCAGGCTAGCAACCGTCAGGTGGCAGACGGGGCTGGGATTGCCGACCAGGGCCAGATATCCAAGCTGCTCTCTCGCCTCGAGCGCCTCGACCTGATCGAAAACGTCGATCAGGCACAGTCAAAGGGCGCGCCAAACGAATGGCGCTTGACTGCTCGCGGCGAGCGTGTCGAGAGGGCCACCAGACCGATGTAGGCACCATCTCGGGGTCGATACCCGACCGGCCTGTCCGTGCCGTGCCTCAGACAGCGCTTCGGATGGCGCGTTGACGGCCGTCCCGTCACGCACGCGCGGTCGGATCAGGGAGTGTGTATCAGAACCAGCGCCGCCGCACACAATCTCCCCATCCAGCGGACCGCTCGCAAGCCCGGCCTTGATTGCGACCCTCGCCACGACCGCGCTCGCGTCCGGGAGTGTCCTCGGGGCTGCGCTTGCGCTGTTCTGTGCGACTTCGACCACATGTCGCTTGAGGGCCCGTCGACGGCGATGCTATGTGCGTCTGAGCGTGGTCCCGTACCGCGGCGACGATCCAACGGCGGAGGCGATTGTCAACATGTTCGAGGCGCTCCACAAGCGACTTCTGCGCCGCTGGTGGAGACGACTCGTCGGCGGCCAGCCCTCGGTCGGTCTGGAGGTCCACTACGACCGCGAAGCATGGTTGTCGCTGACGTGTCCCGTCGGGCTGGAGTCGCTGGTCGAGGCCGCGCTGCGCAGCGCCTACACGAACTGCGTCGTGAGGTCAGCGACCCGTGAACCCGGTCCGCCCCCATGCGTGCTGCGCCTGAAGAAGCACGCTCCGTTCACCAAGCGAGCAAAGCGAATCGACCGTTTCGAGCACGACCGTGCGCCCGCCGTCAATCGCCTGCTCACGACCATGGCGGCGTGCGCCTCGCCCGCGTTCGTGCAGATCGCGCTAACGCCGACGCCGGCCCTCTTCGAGGGACACTCCAAGCGCGCCTACAAGCGCCACGAGCACCATCTCTCCCGCGAGCGCAAGTTGAGCCTGCCGCCACTCGACCGCTCGATGGTCGAGGACGAGGAGCTGAAGGGCGGCCTCGATGTTCAGCATCGCCCGCTGTTTTTCGCGGACATACGTATCGTGGGGCAGAGGCGGGAGGTGTGCGAGCAAATCGCCTCGGAGCTGCGTGCGGCATCCGCGGAGAACCGCATCGTGGAGCGCGGCACTCCCATCCGCCATGGCTGGCTGGGCCTGTACACGCGGCGGGTGCAGCGCGGCGAGGGTAACCCCTTGCCGTCGATTCGCAAGGGCGTTTTCGCCTCGACCGAGCTGGCGAGTATGTGGCACATGCCCTCCGTCGACTATTCGA
>DATNKN010000448.1:0-6433 GCA_035603375.1 Solirubrobacteraceae bacterium | reverse complement strand
ACGATCGCGATCGCCACCACCGCGGCGAGCAGCGCGAGCGAGATGCTCCAGCGCGCCGGGTGGCGGGTGCGCCACGGCAACAGTCGCCGCGCGGGCGCGGGCAGCGTGCGCAACACGGCGGTGACCTCGCCCGTGGCCTGTCCCGAGCGGGCCGTCTCGATCGCGAGCGCCTCCTCCATGTCGGCAACCATGCTGGCCATGTCCCTGTAGCGGTGGCCCAGGTCCTTGGCGGTCGCGCGTTCCACCACGACTGCCGTCGCGGCCGACACGTCGGGGCGGGCGAGCTGCACGTCGGGCACCTCCTCGCGCACGTGCATCATCGCGACCGCCACCGGAGAGGGGCCCTTGAAGGGCGGCTCGCCAACCAGCATCTCGTACAGCACCACTCCCAGCGAATACACGTCGGACTGGCCCGTCACGGGCTGGCCGAGCGCCTGCTCGGGAGACACGTAGTCGGTTGTGCCGAGCACGCGACCGTCCATCGTGAGGCCTTCCTCGGTCAGAGTTCGCGCGATGCCGAAATCGGTGATCTTCGCGCCGCCCTCGCCGCCGAGCAGGATGTTTTGCGGCTTCACGTCGCGGTGCACGATCTCATGGCTGTGTGCGGCACCGAGAGCGCGCGCGATCTCGATGCCATACGCGAGCACGGTCGGCGCCTCCAGCGGCGCGTCTCGGCGAATCAGCTCCTTCAGCGTTTCCCCCGCGACGTGCTCGAGCACCATGTAGGGGGTGCCGGTCATGCCCTGGCCGCCGCTCCCGCCGCCACCGTCGCTCTGGTTGCACTCGCCCGCGTCGATGACGGTCACGATGTGCGGGTGGTTGAGCTGCGCCACCGCGCGCGCCTCGCGGCGAAAGCGCTCCAACTGATCGGAGTCGGAGGCGATCTCGCTGTGCATCACCTTGATCGCCACCTCCCGCTCCAGCACGGTGTCAAACGCGCGATACACGGTGCTCATGCCGCCGCGGCCGATGCGCGCATCCAGACGGTAGCGACCGCCGAGTGTGGTGCCGAGCGTGACGTTGTTCACAGTGTGAGCCTCGAACGCCTGAGTATGCCCCTGTGGCCGGGCGGTAGGTGTAGGGGTTCTATTTTTTTGGGATTTGCTGTTCGTGCCCGTCGGTTTTATCGCGCCTGGCCCAAACCACAAGCAGCGCGAGCGCGACGCGGTACGCCGCGCACGCGGGTGGCAGCGCGGAGCGGCGTCTGGCGTCGAGCATTCTCGTGCTGGCCAGGGTCGAGGCGAACGCGCTCGCCGCGCCCGCCGCCAGCGCGACTCCCATCCCACGCGGTGCGCCCACGCGCGCCAGCCTGTATCCCTGAAGCGACGCGGCGCCCGCGACGATCGGCAAGCCGACTCGCCACGACAGCCGGTCGGCGTCTCCTCGTGAGAAGCCGCGCGCACGCGCTGCCGCGAGTGTGGCGCCGCTGCGCGACACGCCCGGGAACAGCGCCAGTGCCTGCGCCAGCCCGAGCGCGAGCCCATCGCGAGCGTCGGCGCTCGACGGGTCGCGTGTCCCGTGCGCGCGCACCTCGCCGGCCGCGGTCGCGATGGACCCGGCGAGTAGACCGGCGGCGATCGTGGCGGGCGTGCCCAACCGGCGTTCGATCTGCCCGCCCAGCGCCCACCCGGCGAGTGCGGGTGGAATCAGGCCTGCCGCCAAGAAGAACACTTTGCCGCCAAGTCGCGGCGCCGGCGGGCTCAGCAGCAGTGCCGCCGCCGTGCCAGCGTGCAGGGCGACCTCAAAAGACTTCCGTTGCCTGGCGGCGAGTCGCTCGTAGGGCCAGCCCGCGACCCACGGCACGAGCGTCGTGTGCGCGGAGGAGGACACCGGCAGCAGCTCTGTCGGTCCGTGCAACATCCCGAGTGCGACGGCGTGGCGAAGCGGGAGCCCTGGCACGCCGGACATCGCGTGCGCGTCAGCTCACGTCGGCGGTGGGCTTGTCCTCCGGTACCGGGCCCGACCGGCGGTCACGGCGCCGCATGACTGCATAGCCGGCTCCGGCGACGGCGAGCACGACGATCGCGTAGTCGACGTACTCGAAGCCCTTGCGCACGCTTGTCCAGTCGCTGCCGAGCGCGTGTCCGGCGAGGGCGAGCGCAACCACCCACGGGATCGTGCCGACCAGGGAAAACACGGTGAAACGTCCGAGCGGCATCTTGGAGATGCCCGCCGGCAGCGATACGAAGGCGCGCACTAGCGGGATCATGCGACCGAAGAGGACAGTGGCCTCCCCGTAGCGCTGAAAGAAGCGGTCGGCGCGCTCGATCTGGGCGGGTCCCATGTGCAGCTTTGCTCCGTGGCGTTCAAACAGCTCTAGGCGTCCACCCCGGCCGACGGCGTAGGCAAGCCACGAGCCGACCATCGTGCCGATCAGGCCGGTGAGGATGATCCCGGTCATCGTCAGGTGGTGACTGGAGCCGCTCTGGGAGGGGTCGGCGACGGCAAAGCCCGCGAACAGCATCACCACCTCAGAGGGAATCGGAATGCAGGCGCTGGAGAGCGCCATCAGGGCGAAGATCCCGGGCAGGCCCGCTTCGCGCACGAAGTGCGAGATTTCGTTGACGAGCGTTTCTGAGATCGACGCGAGCACGAGGGCGTGGGTCATGTGCGCGCAACGATACCTTCCACCAACTCATGCGCGTGTGGATCGACCTCACCAATAGCCCCCACGTGCTCGTGATGCGCCCCGTGATCGAGGTGCTGCGCGAGGACGGCCACGAAGTGGAGGTCACCGCACGCGACTTCGCCCAGACGCTGCAACTGCTCGAGCGCTTCCGCATCGAGCACACCGCGATCGGCCGCCACCGTGGCGAACGCCTGGTAGACAAGGCCGTCGGCCTCGCAAGCCGCTCGACGGCGCTCGTGCGCTGGGCGCGCCGCGCGCGGCCTTTCGACATCGCCCTCGGTCACGGCTCCAACGACGTGAGCGTCGCCGCGCGCCTGCTGCGCATTCCCTGCTCGACCATGTTCGACTACGAGTGGGCGGCGGTTCAGCACCACGTCAACTGCCGCTTGGCGCAGGCTGTGGTCGTGCCGGAGGCGATCCCCCCCGAGCGCCTGGATCGTTACGGCGCCAGGGGCAAGGTGCGCCCGTATGAGGGCCTCAAGGAGGAGTACTACCTGGCCGATTTCGAGCCCGACCCCGCGATCCTTGATGAGCTCGCCCTCGACCGCGCACGGCCGATCGTGGTGGTGCGAACCCCGCCGGAGGTGTCGCTTTATCACCGCTTCGAGAACGACCTGTTCGCCGAGGTGCTCGCGCGCCTGCGCGACGCGTCAGCCGGCGAGGGCGCGCAGTCGGTTGTGTTGCCCCGCACCGACGCCCAGCGCGCTGAGCTGCGCGGCGTACCCGGCTTCGCTGTGCCCGAGCGGGCGATCGACGCCCAGTCGCTGATCGCCTACGCGGACCTCGTGATCTCCGCCGGCGGCACGATGAATCGCGAGGCCGTAGCGCTCGGCACCCCCGTGTACACCACCTTCGAGGGCCGCATCGGTGCCGTTGATGAGCGTCTGATCGCCGAAGGGCGTCTGCGCAAGCTGGCTACCGTCACCGAGTTGGACTTGACCAAGCGCAACCCCACCGAGCATCCATCGCGCACCAGGCGCGACCCGCGTCGGCTCCTAGAGCTGCTGCTTTCCCCACTCTCGCCCCGATAAGCCCTAGAATCAAGCCCAATGCGCCGACGGATCAGTGCGCCGGCTCTGGCCATTACCCGGCACTCGCTACCTAGGCTGGCGCTCGATGGTGCGCTTGTCGCGTTCGCCTATTGGCTGGCGTGGGAGCTGCGCTTCGACAATGGCCCACGGGGCCGCTATGAGAAGCTCTTCGAGCGAACCGTGTGGTGGGTACTCGGCGGCAGTCTCGTGGTGCTCCTGCTCTCGCGTGTGTACCAGCGCCGCTGGCGCTACTCGGGCCAGCGCGACTACGAGGCAGTGGCGCGTGCCGTCACCGCGATCGTGCTGCTCACCGTGGTGGCGGTGGCGGTCGTGCGGCCTGTGCAGATCCCGCACGAGATCGCCGGGCGCGTTACGAGCACGAGCGCGGTTGAGCTGCCCGATGGTGTGATCGTGCTGTTCTTCCTGCTCTCGCTGCTGCTTCTGATCGGTGTGCGTGTGATTGCGCGCAGCCTGTACGAGCGGCGCCCGCTCGGTGCGTTCAGAACGGGTGGGCGCAGTGAGCGCAACGTGCTGATCGTCGGCGCCGGCGATGGCGGGCGACTCGTGCTGCGCGAGATCCTGCGCAATCGCGAGCTGGGGTTGCAGCCCGTCGGGTTTGTCGACGACGACGCGCGCAAGCACGGCCTGCGCATCGAAGGGGTCAGGGTGCGCGGGAACACCGAGGGCGACCTGCCGCGCATCCTTGAGGAGGCGGAGCCCGACGAAGTGATCATCGCGATCCCCTCCGCGCCCGGCTCCACGCGTGCGCGCGTCGTGCGCGAATGTCGCAAGCGCTCGATCCCGGTGCGCACACTGCCGACCGTGTTCGAGCTGCTGCAGGACCAGACCGCGCTGAGTGCCGGCTCGCTCTCCCGCCAGGTGCGCGAGGTGCGCGTCGAGGATGTGCTCGGCCGCGAGCCGGTGTCGATGGCGCTCGACAGCGTCGGTGCCTATCTCGCCGGCGAGACGGTGCTCGTGACCGGAGCGGGCGGCTCGATTGGAGCCGAGCTGTGCCGTCAGATCGCGCGCGTGGGGCCGCGGCGGATCGTGCTGCTCGACCATGCCGAGGACAATCTCTTTCAGATCCAGCGCGAGCTGCATGACGAGCGCCATGTGCAGCCCTCCGTGCTGGCGGCGGTGCTCGCCGACTGCAAGGAGGAGGAGCGGATGCGCGAGGTGTTCGCCGAGCACCATCCGACCGTCGTGTTTCACGCCGCCGCCTACAAGCACGTGGGGCTGATGGAGTCGAATCCGGTCGAGGCGGTGCGCAACAACGCGATCGCCACGCGCGTGGTGGCGCATGTCGCGGGCGACCTCGGCGCCGGGCGGTTCGTGCTTGTGTCCACTGACAAGGCGGTTGCGCCCGCGACCGTGATGGGCGCCTCGAAGGCGCTTGCCGAGTTCGCGCTGGAGGCCGCGACCGCGCGCTTCGCGGGCACCCGCTACGCGGCGGTGCGCTTCGGCAACGTACTTGGGTCCTCCGGCAGCGTCGTGCCGATCTTTGCCCGCCAGATCCAGCGTGGCGGGCCGGTGACGGTTACCGACGAGCGCATGACGCGCTACTTCATGACGATCCCCGAGGCGGTGCAGCTGATCATCCGCTCGGGCTCGCTCGCCTCCGACGGCGACCGTGGCGCCGATGTGTTCGTGCTCGACATGGGCGAGCCGGTCAGGATCGTTGATCTCGCACGCGCGATGATCGAGCTGTCGGGGCTCGATCCAGACCACGACGTGGAGGTCGAGATCGTCGGCCGGCGTGCGGGCGAGAAGCTCAGCGAGGAGCTGTTCAACCGCTACGAGCAGCCACGCCACACCTCCGCCGAGAAGATAATGCTGGCCGAACGCGAGCCGCTCGCGCCCGAGACGGTCGAGGCGATGTTCGACGAGATCGTGCTGCTCGTAAACGAGGGCGACGCGGCCGGGCTCGCGGCCAAGGTGTCGGAGCTATCCGCGGTGCGTGGCGAGTTGTCTGAGTCGGTGTCGGGAACGCGCCTCCAGGCATCCGGACGCGGCGCGATGCGCCTGCCGCCCTCATAGACTCCGAGGCTCAATGAGCTTCCTGCCGCTAGCGCTGTCACTGTCGAACTCGTTTACGAAGGTCGGCGCGATAGCCGCGTTCGCGGCGCTGGCCGGGATCGCGATCGTGTCGCTGCTCGCGTTCGCGCAGGCGCGCGAGATCAAGCGCTTGCGCGAGTGGGCCGGGCGTGCGCCCGAGCGAGCCGCCGAGTTCGAGCAGCGCGCGAGCGCCGTTGCCGCCGCGCGGGTCGGAGCGGCGGCGGCAACGCCACAGGCCGCTGGAGCGGCGCCCGTGCGGGTCGTCCCGCGCAAGACGCCGCTCGTGAGCGCGCCGGTGTCCACGGCAGTGCACGCGACCGCGGCGGCAGCCGTACCGGCTGCGGCTGCGTCCGCTCCCGGCCAAGCTCCTCCCGCCGCCGCGGTCCCGCTCCCTGCCTCAGGAGCTTCGGCCATGGCCTCTGCTGCCCCGGCTGCCACCTCCGGTGCACCGGCTCCAGTCGCGGGCACCGGCGCGCAGGGAGTTCCACCGGTTGCGGACTCACCGGCGCCACAGGCCGCAACCGACGCCCCAGCGGCGCTTCCCACTGGGGACCAACCGGACGCAAAGTCCGCCGCGGATCGGGTTGCCGCCAACGGCCAGGCGCCCACGTCCGCAGCCGAGGAGCCCAAGTCGACCGTGCCGCCGCCGGCAACCGCCGCGGCACAGGCCGCCGGTGTGGCTCCCCGCCCCGCGCTGCCGCCGTCCCCGGCGGCTCCC
>DATNKN010000429.1:0-5896 GCA_035603375.1 Solirubrobacteraceae bacterium | reverse complement strand
CCGATCGGGGAACTCACGATCGGCTCCTATATGTGTGAACCGGGGGCCGAACGCGAAAGCTCGGCGACGTTCGAATGCACGCTGAACGGTGAAGCAAACCCGGAGGGTGTCTCCGAGACCGAAGTGGCGTTCGAATGGGGCAGGGCGCCGAGCCTCGGCGAAAAGACACTTAGCCAGCCCATTACGACGCTTGGTTCGCTGCATACGGTGGTGAGTCTGCATCCAAATGAAAAGGTTTATTACGCGCTTGCGGGCTTCGACCACAACCTGCAGCCGCCGGAAGAAGCGTTCTCAAGCGAAGAGGCGTCGCTTACGACCGACACCGTCGCACCGCACATCTTCGGGACGCCGGTGGCGTCGGTCGTGCGGCCGTCCTCGGCTGTGCTGCTCGGCGAACTCAACCCGGAGAACGCGCACAGCAAATACTTCTTCGAATACGAGGCGGGGCCCGGTACTCTCGCCGGATGCGTGGCGGGCACGAGTTGTCCTGGGGTTGCCACCACACGGGTGCTTGAATCCGCCGTTTATGGCAAGATCGGCGCGGTCGCGGAAATCAGTGGGTTGCAGCCTGGCACCGTGTACCATTACCGGCTGTTTGTCGAAAACGAAAGTCGCGTCCAAATTGGCGAAAAGCTCTCGGCGACGAGTACCGAAGGCAACTTCGAAACGGCGCCTGCGCCGCAACCAAGCGCACAGACCGGCGGCTACAGCGACGTCACGTCGACAAGCGCGACGATTTCGGGCACGGTCGATCCGGCCGGGCTGGGGGCCGGTTACGCCTTTGAACTGGGCGTGTATAACGGAGCGCAGACGCAGTACACGACCGTGCTCTCAGGCTCCGCCAGCGCGGGCAGCGAACCGGTCACCGAGAGCTACGCGCTGAGCGGCCTTCAACCCGGCACGACCTACGCTTACCGGATCTCTGTGAACAGCGGCTACATTCTCAACGAATCGCACGCGCTGCAGGGCGCGCAGGTCGTGTTCACGACCGCGGGCGCCGCGACCGTGCTGGTGGCGCCCCCCGCGCTTCCGATCCTGGCCACGCCGGTAGTTCCCGGAGAAGCCAAAACTCCGCCGCCTGCGAAAAAATGCAAACGCGGGTACGCGCGCAACAAGCATGGCGTGTGCGTCAAGCAGAAAGCAAAAAAGAAGTCGCGTAAAGCACGCAAAGCCCGCCGTAAATAGGCGCGAGAGCACGAGCGCAGGGTCGTCCTGCCTGTCAGGGCATGTAATTGCCCAGCAGTGCGGTCGACCTTCCACACGTGCCCTTCGCGTTTGACGATCAGCTCCTGCTCGGGCAGCCCCCTGAAGCCGAGCTCGGCCGGCTCAGCGTTTGCTCTGCGAGGTAGGCGCATGCTTCGCTTTCTCACTTGACAGGCCGCGATGCTTGTGCCAAACTTAGGGTGTGATCTGTTATACGGAACAGGTGTAACGGTTGCGCTCGCGATGGTGATGCCATGTTGCTCTCGTGGCGTGACCGGCGCAAGGTTGTATCAAATAGGGCTTGATCGAGGTGCTCTCTGACCATGGACGAGTGCCCGGGTCTGGTCGTTCCAGGTCTCGTCCGAGGCTTTGTCGAGTCTCGGTAGGGAAAGGTAGATAGTAATGAAGAAGTTTTATGTATTGGGACTGACGTTGGCCGCCGTATGCGCAATCGGGGTTATTTCCGCCGTGAGCGCGTCGGCGCTAACGTTCTTATTAGCGGAATGGTTAGAGTCGGGAACAGGTATCACGGCAACGCTATTAGCTGAAGGCGCGGGGGAAATCGGACTGGGAGAGACGCTCGATGGGGTTCATATTGATGTATTATGCAGCGGTGTCGGAGTTGGATTCATTGGCCCCGACGGCACTGACGAAATCACCGAAGGTTTAAGCTTAAGCGGAGAAAAAATCAGTTCTGTAGGGTTAACTGGGTCGGCACTTACATGTACAAACAGTGGTGACTGTGGCGAACCCTTAGTCTGGTCGGTGGGCTTGCCTTGGTTATCGGTGCTTGTCTTAATGGAAGATGGCACTGAAGCGTTCTTTGCTGATTTAACGACGGGCACAAAAGGTAGTACGCCCGGTTATGAGGTCGAATGTATGTCGCTTGGTATCGCCGACACGTGTACAGCGCCCGAATCGGTCGTCAAGATCGAAAACACGGCGGAAGGACTCGATGCCGAAACGTCGGTGCCCTTTACTGAATTAGCCGGCCTAAAACGAGGAAACTGCGAAGTTGCTGGGACTGAAGCGGCCACCTTAGAAGGATTAGGTTTCATCAGCGTACTCGGAGTGACCCTCACGGCGTCCGAATAATGGTATTGTCGTAGCATTAGGTTCAAGTCAAAATGACGATCGACGCGCCGCTGGCGATGCGCGCACGTCAAGGCATGTAATTACCCAGCAGCGCGTCGATCTTCCATATGTGGCCTTCGCGTTCGGCGATTAGCTCCTGCTCGGGCAGCGTCCTGAAGCCCAGCTCGGCCAGCCCGACGTTACCCTTGACGTGTACCGAGATGACGGCCATCGTGGCGACGTCGGAGGCCGTTAGTCGCGGATGCTGGCGTTCGAACAGCGCAGGCAGCACCGTGGCGCACGACTCCTTGCTGCCCGCCGCGACGAGTTCACGGGCGAGCGGGGCGTCGAGAAACGCGCAAGCCTTCGCGCCGTCGCCAGACGCCGCCGCCGAAAGGTAGCGCTTGACGAGCGTGGCGATCGCGCGCGTATCGGCGGGACTCGCCCCGCGACCATACGTGGCAAACAGGCTCTCTTCGTCGTTGACAAAGCCCGGGGCTCGCCGATCGTCGGGATCGTTGTCGCCGTCCTGCAGGTCGTAAGCTCCGGGGCGGTATGAGCCCAAGGTGGCGGTCGCGCTTACGGCGGTGCTCGGCGCGCTGCTGCTCGAGCCGCTGGAGGCCGAACCGCCTGTCGTACGACCGGCACCGCCGCAGGCGGCCAGACCGCTCGCGAGCAGCCCGGCCGCGAGCGGCGCCAGTAACGGTCGCATCGTCATCTGTGGTTCCGCTCAGCTCAATTTGCCGCAGTGGTCGAAACCCGCCTGCCTGGCGGTGGTGAGCAGGTTCAGGATGAACTTATTAGCCGCGATCAGACCCTGAGCAATGGACTTGCTTTTCTGTTCGATATCGTGGACGGCGACGAGCAGGTACTGGCTGTGCAGATTGAGGTCGTCGATCATCGTCGTCAACGTGGGCACCATCGTCGTGGGCGGGACGAGCTTTGCCAGTTCGCCTGCCTCCGTGCGGTTGTAGATCGCGATCTGTGGATATGTCCGCGTCAGCGCGTTTATGGAACTTACTACGAGGACCGAGGTCTTGGCGTTGGCCTTCGCGCAGATCGCTTCGGCATCGGCGATCAACGTCGCACGCGTTAGTGGAGTACCGGTCGCGATTTTGACGGTAGGTGCTGTTGTCGTCGCCTGCGTGGTCGTTTCCGTGGACGATACGTTCGCGGCAGTGGTGGTTCCGGTCGTTGTCGTTTTCGAAGATCCGCCGCAGCCGGAGGCCACGAGCGCCGTCACCGCGAACGCGGCCGCCACGAGGTGCATGTTTAACATCTTTTCCCTCCCGAGAATTGGTTTATTTCCTGCTGTGTCTCGGACGATTCTACAGACTGGGACCCAGGCTTGTCCAGTCGGAAAGCGGATTTAGCTTGCGGTTGGCAGCGCCGCGTGCGGTTCGCGTGGCTCGGTCGCGGTGGTTTGTGTCGGTGCGGAGACGCTGTGGCGAGGCGTGGCGATCACGAGCGCGTGGCGGTGCGGCACGAACGCGATCGCGCTCTTGCGGGCTCGCTCTGAACGGGGCTCCACCGGTCGCAGGTCGGCCTCGCTGAGGATGGTTGCGATCACCTGCTTCATCAGCAACAGCGCATACGGCGCTGCAAGGCAGCGGCGCACGCCGCCGCCGAAGGGGATCCATGTATATGTGCCGGCAGGACGCTCCAGAAAGCGCTCGGGCCTGAAGCGCAGCGGTTCGGGATACACATCCGCCCGGCGGTGCACGAGATGCACGCATGGCGCCACGGTCGTGCCGGCGGGGATCGTATAGCCGCCCAGCTCCATCGGCTCGAGCAGCTTGCGCACCACGATCGGCGCCGCCGGACACAGTCGCATCGTCTCCTTTGCGACGGCATCGAGATACGAGTCGTCTTCGCCGGCCTCTACCTCGGCCCGCAAGCGCGCGCACTGGTCGGGGTGGCGCAGCAGGCGCTCGAACGCCCACGAGAGCAGGCTCGACGTCGGGCCGTCGGTCAACAGCGTCACCAGTTCGTCGCGCAGGTCCTGCTCTGTCATCGGCGCGCCATCCTCATAGCGGGTTTCGCCCAGCATCGCGGCTATGTCCGACCCGTCCGTGCACCCGGGGTCCTGCTGACGACGGCGCACCTCGGCGAGCACGCCCCGCTCGACCGGGTCCATCATTTCGCGGTAATCGTGGTTGCCGGCGAACCGCGCCGGGCCGGCGGCCGCGAGCAGATTGAGCCGGCGCGGGTCGTTCATCCAGTTCGTGAGGCGGCGCAGCGAGGTGCGCAAATCGCGCAGGCTATCGGTGTCCACCGGCCCGAACGTCACGCGCATGATCGACTCGAGCGTTATCTCCTGCATCCGTGGCCACAGCTCAAACGGCTCGCCGACGGGCCAGGTGGCGGCCTCGCGTCTTGAGATCTCCGCCATCGTCTCGCTGTACCCGCGCATCCGCTCGCCGTGAAAGGGGGGCAGCATCAGCTTGCGGCGCCTGACGTGCTCGGGCTCCTCCAGCAACATCACCGAGCGTGGCCCGAGCAGCGGTCCGAGAATCGAGTTGGCGAGCCCGACGCCCAGCACGCCGTGGTCGGCGGTGAATACCTTCTTCACGTCCTCGGGGTCCGCCAATATCACCCACGTGCCGGCATGCTTTACGCGGATGGTGAAGATGTCACCAAAATGTTTCTGACTGCGCTCCAGGAACGGCAACGGTCTACGCGCCCATGCCACTGCCTGCAGGGTTGCGGGTATTCTCGGACCGGGTGGGAGCCTTTCCCGAATGCTGCTACGTATCAGAAGATATGGTATTGTCGTCGCGTTCATTTTATGGGGTCCGCCCCCTTCGGGGGCGGACAATCCGGTGGGGTGGGCAAACAGGCACCAGTACCTTAAGCGGTGAAAGGACCGGACTTAAAATCCGGTGATCCGGGTTCGAGCCCCGGCTGGTGCACTGGGACGGGGTTGGCTATCAGTTCGTCCTCCATCGCGCACGTAGCCTCGATCAACAGTTCGAACAGGGCGGCGGTGAACTCAGCGGGCAGGTCGACTTCCGCCCCGCGCGCCAAATAGCGTTCGCGCACCTCGATCACGCGCTCGGGCTGCATCATCGGGATGTCGTGCTCGCGCTTGTGATGAGCCACTTCGCGGCACACCTCGAAGCGCTCGCCGAGCAGCCGCGCGATCTCCCCGTCGAGGAAGTCGAGGCGACGGCGGAACGGCTCCAGACCCTCGGCGCTCACTCGTCGTCCTCCATCAGGATGCCCGCCGCGAACGCGTGGCTGCAGTTGGCGAGCGCCTTCAGTGCATACCCGCCCTCCTGCACGACGCACACCGGCAGCCCACGAACGGCCAGCTCTTCGCCGATCTCCATAAATATCACCTGCGAGAACTCCCACGAGCCGTGCGGGTCGCTGGCGACGATGTCATAGCCGAGCGAGAGTACGAGCGCGGTCGAATCCTGGTTGCTCCACGTCAGCTCATCGATCACGTCGTTCATCGCGTCGAGATACGGGTCGGGCTTCGGCGGACTGGAGAACTCGACGAACGCCTCGCGCTCGCGCGGCTGTACGTGCCGCCACGGCACCTCGGTCGTGGTCGAGGCGTGCAGCGACCCCAGGCTCACGTTCTCAAGCGGCGCCACGATCGCCGAGGTGCCGG
>DATNKN010000413.1:0-5687 GCA_035603375.1 Solirubrobacteraceae bacterium | reverse complement strand
CGTAACCGGCCGCGAAAAACACGAGGATTACGAGCGCCACGATCAACGCCACGGCGCCGATCATGGCCAGCACTGAGGGGCCATCGTCGTTCATGCCCCTCCTCTCCGCTCAACGTCGCGTGCCTCTCCCTCGCGATCCTCGCCGAGCAGCTCCCCGACGAGATACACAGAGCCCGTGGCGAGCACCGCGGCGCCATCGCCGCGCTCACTCGCCCAGCGGCGTGCCTGCTCGAGCGCCCTCGCCGGCTGAGGCTCGCACAGAGAGCGCTCGAACCCGAGCTGGCGCGCTAGGGACTCCAGCGCCGCGGGCGACAGCGCGCGCGGGCTCGGCGGAGCGGTGAACCAGGCTCGCTCGCACAACGGCAGTAGCGCCGCCAGCATCCCCGCCGCGTCCTTGTCCTCCAGCACACCGAGCACCAGCGCAAGCGGACGGCTCGCGAGCAGCTCCGGCAGCGACTCAACAAGCGCGGCGACCGCCGGCGTGTTGTGCGCGCCGTCGAGCACGGTCAGCGGCTCGCGTGCCACGACCTGCATACGGCTGCGCACGAACGTGCGCGCCGCCGCTTGGCGCACGAGCCGCTCGTCCAGCTCGATGCCAACCTGAGCGAGATACTCGCCAGCCGCCACCCGCGCGAGCGCGAAGTTCTCACGTTGGAAAGCTCCCTGGGCGCCCACCGTCAGCTCGGCGGGCACGGGCTGCACGGACAGCGATCGCGCGCCGCGCTCGGCGACCGTCTCGCGGGCCACCTGCAGAACCTCCGGTTGCAGTCGCGAGCCGAGCGCCAGCACCGATCCCTCGCCAAGCACCGCCAGCTTCTCGGTGGCGATATCGCGCAGGGTGGGCCCCAGCCAGCGCGTGTGCTCGAGGCCCACGTTTGTGAGCACGGCAACCTTGGAGTCGATCACATTGGTTGCGTCATAGCGGCCACCGAGCCCCGCCTCGACGACCACGACCTGCGCGTCGCGCCGCGAAAGCTCCCAGAAGGCAGCCGCCGTGAGCAGCTCGAACTGGGTGACGTGATCGTCCTCGGCGAGTGTGCGGTTGACCCGCTCGGCCGCCCACGCCGCCCGTGCGATCGCAGCCGCGAGTGCGTGTGTCTCGATGTCCGCCCCCGCGATGCGCACGCGTTCGGCGTAAGACACGAGGTGCGGCGAGAGATAGCAGCCGCAGCGCAGGCCATGAAGATCGAGGATCGCGGCGATCATTCGCGTCGTGGACGTCTTGCCGTTGGTGCCGACGACGTGGATCGTGTCGAAGCTGCGCTCGGGCGAGCCGAGCACGGTCATCATGCGTCGCATCCGATCCAGGCCGAAGCGCATCCCGAACAGCTCCAGGGAGCGCAGGTGACGCTCGGCGTGCTCGGGACTCCAGGGGGCGCTCATAGCGCCGCAAGCTCCGCCCGCAAGCGCTCCAGGCGCTCCCGCTCGCCTTCGACCACGGCGGCCGGAGCCTTCTCGACGAACCCCGGACGCTCGAGCTTGCCCTCGACGCGCTCGATCTCCGCGAGCAGCTTTTGCGCGGCACTCTCACGTCGCCTCTTTGCAGCACCAAGATCGACCCCATCCCCCGACAACACATCGACCGTGCCCCCCGGGATCGGGATCGACGCGACCGGCGTATCGCCGCCCGCGACAGCCGCGGACAGATCCAGTCGTGCCAGTCGAGCGAGCAGCGGCGCCGTCGCTTCATAGCCCTCGGCGCTAAGGCGCACCGGGATCGTCAAGCCCGCGCGGGCACCCACCGAATCGCGCCAGCCGCGCAGCAGCGTGACCGCCTCGATCGTGCGCTGGAGCACGGCCTCGGCCTCGAGGTCGAGCGCCTCGCCGCCATTGCTGGGGCCTACATTGCTGGGGTATCGGGCGCCCGCGAGCAGCCCGCCGCCATCGTCGAGATAGCTCCACAGCTCCTCGGTGACGAACGGGATCAGCGGGTGGGCCACAGCGACCGTCTCGCGCAGGACGTACAGCAATGTTGCGGCCAGTGCCTCACGATCCTCTTGCTGCGCGGCGGACTCGGCCGCTCCTCCCTGCAGGTGCTCGGCACGGTCGGGCAGACGGTGCTTGACCATCTCCACATACCAGTCGCACAGCTCCCCGTACACGAAGTCATAGATGCCGAGCGCCGCGTGGGAGAAGTCATAGCTCTCGATCCGCGTCGCCGTGTCCGCCTCGATCCGCGCCAGACGAGAGAGAATCCAGCGATCCTCCACGGTGCGCGGCAGCGACGCAGGCTCGACCGCGGCGGCCTGCGCCTCGCCAAGACTCGCCCCGATGCGCGTGAGCGCGAAGCGAGCCGCGTTGAACAGCTTGTTGGCTAGCGCCTGTCCCTGCTGCACCTTCTCCGCCGAGTAGCGCACGTCCTGGGTGCTCGACATCGCTAGCAAGCCAAAGCGCACCGCGTCGGCCCCATGACGCTCAATCTCATCCAGCGGGTCGATGCCGGTGCCAAGCCACTTCGACATGCGCCGCCCGTCGGGCGCCTGAATGACCGAGTGGATGTATACGTCAGAGAACGGCACCTGCCCCGTCAGCTCGATGCCCATCATGATCATTCGAGCCACCCACAGGAACAGAATGTCCCTCGCGGTGGAGAGCACGTTGGTCGGATAGAACGCTGTCAACTCGGGTGTCTGCTCTGGCCAACCGAGCGTGGCAAACGGCCACAGGGCCGAGGAGAACCACGTGTCCAGCACATCCTCCTCTTGGCGCAGGTGACCACCACACTCCCCGCAGCCGTCGGGTGTGCTGAGCGCAACGTTGACGTGTCCGCAGGTCTCGCAGTAGTACACCGGCAGGCGATGGCCCCACCACAACTGGCGGGAGATGCACCACGGTCGGATGTTCTCCATCCAGTCGAGGTACACGCGCCGGTGGTTGTCGGGGACGATCCGCACGCGTCCCTCGCGCACCGCCGCTACGGCAGGGGACGCAAGCTCCTCCATCGACATGAACCACTGCAGGGAGATGAGCGGCTCGATGCGCTCGCCGGAGCGGTGGGAGTAGGGCACCTCGTGCTCGTACTCCTCGCGCGCCACGATCCGTCCTTCGCGCTCGAGCTCGGCAACGACCGCCTCGCGGGCCTGCATCGCCGTCAGTCCGGCGAAGCGCTCGCCGGCCTCGGCGGTCATGCGACCGTCCTCGCCGATCACCGATACCTGGTCGAGGTCGTGGCGAATGCCGATCTCGAAGTCGTTGGGGTCGTGCGCGGGCGTGACCTTCAGCTGGCCGGTGCCGAAGTCCATCTTCACGTAGTCATCGGCGATGATCGGCAGGTGCCGGCCGACGAGCGGGAGGATCGCGGTACGCCCGACGATGTCGCGGTAGCGCTCGTCCTCGGGGTGCACGGCCACGGCGGTGTCGCCAAGCAGCGTCTCCGGACGCACGGTGGCGATCGTGACGCTGCCGCCGCCCTGCAGGTCGTAGCGAATCGAGTACAGCGTGTCCGTCTCGTGGCGCTCCTCGACCTCGAGGTCTGAGATCGCCGAGCGGCTGCCGGGGTCCCAATTGACGATGTAGCGGTCGCGGTAGATCCAACCCTTCTCGTACAGAGTCACGAATACCTTGGCGACCGCGCGCGCGTAGGCGTCGTCGAGCGTGAAGCGCTCTTCGGAGTAGTCGCAGGACGCCCCCAGCCGCTTGAACTGCTCGACGATCGTGTGGCCGTAGTGCTCGCGCCACTCCCACACGCGCGCCACGAACGCCTCACGGCCGATCTCCTGACGACTCCTACCCTCGGCACGTAGCGCCTTCTCGACCTGCGCCTGGGTCGCGATCCCGGCGTGGTCGGTGCCGAGAATCCACTTTGTGCGAGTCGGCGGCGACTTGGCGCCCGACTTCATCCGGTGATAGCGAATCAGGGTGTCCTGCACCGAACCGTTGAGCGCGTGGCCCATGTGCAGCGAGCCGGTCACGTTCGGCGGCGGGATCGCGATCGAGTAGTTCTCGCTCGCTTCGCCCTCGGGCTCGGGATGAAACAAACCGGAGGCGAGCCAGCGCTCGAGGATCCTGGGCTCGACCTCGCCAGGCTCGAACCGGGTGCGATCTTCAAGCTCTTTGATGCGCTCGCTCATGGAGCGTGAGTGTACGCAGCGAGGCTGTTGCTACTGCGCGAGACCGCCGAAGAACGCGAATGGTCCCGCGGGGGCGTTGACCGCGATCCACGCGTCCCAGGCTGCGCCCTCGACGTCGAGACTCGCACCCTGTGGCGCCTCGGCGCGCAAGCGCTCGGCAAGTGAATGGGCTTCATCCTCGTCCTCTGTGCCAAGCGTGAGATGGCGCCAGTGGCGCTGCACCGGTATTCCCTCGCCCGCCAGGCGCTCCGCGAATTCACGTGCGTCGCGATGCGTGGGCAGCGTTACGCGCACTTCCCACCCCGGGTGGCCGGTTCGCTCCGATGCTTCTGTCTCCTCCTGCTCCAGGCGCTCGTGCTCAGCGGCGTGCTCAGCGGGAGTGCCGGGCAGTGGCAGCGCCGCATCCTCCCAGCGGTCCTCCTCCGAGTGCCAGCGGGACGAGCTCAGCTTTGCCGCGATGCCCTTTGCCGAGAGGATCGCCTCGACCGCCGCCCGCGCCCGCGCCGCCTCCTCGCTCGAGTCGGCATACAGGAACACATGCCCGCCCTCATGACTGACGGCGACGTGCTCGGGACTGGGCGCACCCCCCGCACCGTTGCGCTCGTGCGCCTCCAGAGCCGACAGTAGTTCGTGCGCCTGCTCGTGAGGCACCTCTACGGCTATGCGGAAGTCGTCATGCACTACTCAGCGCTGTGTGGGCTCGACCATGGAGGTTGGATGCTAGGCGATGCAGGACGCGCTGGTCGGGCGCTACGCCGACTCCTCGCGCAGCGCCCGCTCGGCGGGTTCCTCGGGCGCGGCTTCGGTTACGAGCGTGGGCGTTGTGCCTTTCTCGACCGTGTCTCTGGTCACGACGCACTTCTTCACGTCGCGGCGAGAGGGCAGCTCGAACTGGACCTCGAGCAGGATCTCCTCGATGATCGAGCGCAAGCCGCGCGCGCCCGTTTCTCGCTCCAAGCCCTTCTCGGCGACCGCCTGCAGCGAGTCCTCGGCGAAAACCAGCTCGATGCCGTCGAAGGAGAAGAAGCGCTGGAACTGCTTGACCAGCGCGTTGCGCGGCTCAGTCAGAATCGAGACGAGATCCTCACAGGTGAGCTGGTGCACGGCCGACATTACGGGCAAGCGCCCGATGAACTCGGGGATCAGGCCGTACTCGATCAAGTCCTCCGGCAGGCAGTGCTCGAAGATTTCGCCGGTGTCGCGCTCCAGCTTGCTTTCGATAGCCGAGGCGAAACCGATGCCGTTGTGGCCGATGCGCCGCTCGATCACCTTGTCGAGGTGCGCGAACGCCCCTCCGCAGATGAACAGGACGTTGGTTGTGTCGATCGTGAGGAACTCCTGGTGGGGATGCTTGCGTCCACCCTGCGGCGGAACGTTGGCGATCGTGCCTTCGAGAATCTTTAGCAAAGCTTGCTGCACGCCCTCGCCGGACACGTCTCGCGTGATTGAGGGGTTTTCGTCCTTGCGCCCGATCTTGTCAATTTCGTCGATATAAATGATGCCGGTCTGGGTACGGCTGACATCGCCTTCGGCCGCTTGCAGCAATTTAAGGATGATGTTCTCGACGTCTTCGCCGACGTAACCCGCTTCGGTTAACGTTGTGGCATCCACGATCGC
>DATNKN010000090.1:0-2994 GCA_035603375.1 Solirubrobacteraceae bacterium | reverse complement strand
GCCGGGTCCCGCGCTGGGCGCTGTATGCGCGCCTGCCGCTGCAGCCACTGATGATGTGGTGGGCCTGGAGGGCCACGCGCCGCTAGCGGGAACGTCCTCGCCGGCACGGTTGACAGGGATTCTCGTGTGTGACGCTGCTATGTTCGTCTCAGCACGCAGCTAGTGCAGAGTGCCGTCATGTCCACCGCAACAGCCACAGCGACAGTCCTGAAGCTCCCCGCGGGGGAGGAGTCAAGCCTCGGGGCGCAGGATGGCCTCAGCGACGCTGAGCTACGTGCGTGGCGGGGCTTGCTGCGTGCGCACGCGTCGCTTGCCAAGCGCCTGGAGGGTCGCTTGGAGCGAGAGCACGGGCTGCCGCTCAGCTCCTATGAGGTGCTCCAGCACCTGATGGACGCGCCCGCCGGTCGCATGCGGATGTGCGACCTCGCCGAGCAGGCACAGCTTTCGCGCAGCGGCCTCACGCGCTTGGTGGATCGCCTGGAGCGCGAGCAGCTGATCGGGCGCTGCAGTTGCGAACACGACGCGCGCGGCGCCTACGCGTGTCTTACCGACCGTGGGCGCGAGCGCCTCTGTGCCGCGCGCGGCACTCATCGCGCGGTCGTGCAGGAGCACTTCCTCTCCCACTTCTCAGAGCACGAGCTGCAGGCGCTCGCCGATATGTGGGACCGCATCACGCCCGGCTGCTGCGGCAGCTGAGCTACAGTCGCCCGCGGCGGTGGGCGACGAAGAAGACGATCGCGGCGAGAATCACAGCCGCGATCCCGTATAGGCCGAACGCTTCGACGGCGCTGCCGGCCGCGTTGCCGAGAAAGTAGGCGAGCAGGCCGATCGCGGTCGCCCAGCAGATACCGCCGAGCGCGTTCCACAGGAAGAATGAGCGCCAGCGCATGTGTGTGGCACCCGCCAGCCAGGACGCCCACACGCGCAGCCCGAGTATGAAGCGCCCGAAGAACACCGCCTTCGGTCCGTGGCGCTCGAAGAATGGTTCGCCGGTGATCAGCACCTGTTGGCGCTGGCGCTCGAAGCGCCCCGGGCGTTCCAGCAGCCAGCGCCCTCCCTTGCGTCCGATCTGATAGCCGATGTTGTCGCCGATGATCGCGGCGGCGGCGGCGATCGGGATCACGAGCTCGATCTGCAGCTTGCCCTGGCTGGCCAGTACGCCTGCGGCGATCAGACCGGTCTCGCCAGGAATCGGGACGCCGCTTGACTCGGCCATCACGACCAGGAACAGCAGTGGATAGCCGAATGTTTCTACAAGGTGGCCGACGTTTATGAGCGAGGCAAGCATGGTCTGTGGCTTCTAGGATGCCGCGTGGTGGCCCTCACGATCGAAGCGCGCGACGGCGCCACAGGTGCCCGTGCTGGACGGCTGCATACCGCGCACGGCGATGTTCGCACACCGGCGTTCGTGCCGCTCGCGACGAAGGCGACCGTCAAGGGGCTGCTGCCGGCCGAGGTGCGTGCCCTCGGCTACGAGATGGTGCTCGGCAACACCTTCCACCTGATGCTCAGCCCGGGTCCGGAGCTGATCGAGCGCTTCGACGGCTTGCATCGCTTCATGGGCTGGGACGGGCCGATAATCACCGACTCCGGTGGCTTTCAGGTGTTCTCGATGGGTCACGGTACGGTCGCGGATGAGATCAAGTCGCGGGGCGCTCGTGCGGGCCAGGGTGAGGCGCAGCGCCGCGAGGGCGCGGTCCTCTCGATCGAGGAGCAGGGCGTGCGCTTTCGCTCCTATGTGGACGGTCGCGAGCGCTTCATCTCACCCGAGGACTCGATGGCGGTGCAGGCCTCGCTTCACTCAGATCTCGCGCTCGTGTTCGATGAGTGCACCCCCTTTCATGTCGATCGCGCCTACACCGAGCGCTCCACCGAGCGCACCCACCGCTGGCTTGAGCGCTGTCTGGCTTGGCACGCCGAGCACGGGTCGGCCGAGCAGCTCGTGTATGGGATCGTGCAGGGGGGCGTGTATGAGGACATGCGCCGCGCTTCCGCGCGCGTTGTCGCCGATAGCGGTTGTGACGGCGTCGCCATCGGTGGCTCGCTCGGCGCCGAGAAGGCACAGATGTATGAGGTCGTCGGCTATGCGCTCGCCGAGCTTGGTGGCGAGCGCGAGCGCTTGCCACGCCATCTGCTCGGCATCGGCGAGGTGGACGATCTGATTCGCGGCGTGGAGCTGGGCATCGATACGTTCGACTGCGCGATGCCGACGCGCCTCGGGCGCCATGGCACCGCGCTCGTGCACGACCCGGCGAGCCGCTGGCGAGTGGATCTCACGAAAAGCGTGTGGCGCGAGAGCGAGCAGCCACTGAGCGAGGATTGCGCTTGTTACGCGTGCACGCACGGGCTCTCGCGTGCCTACCTCTCCTACCTGGCACGTGCACGCGAGCTGACCGGGATGCGGCTGCTGACCGAACACAACCTCGCGTTCCTCGCGCGCCTGATGGGCGATTTGCGCCAGGCGATCCTTGACGGACAATTGTCTGCGGTGGCCGCTAGGATGCGAGGCAAGTGACGGTTGTCCCGCCTGTAAGGGCGGCAGTTCTTACACCGAAAGGCCCGCTCGCAAGCGGGCCTTTCGCCTACAAAGACACGCTACTGCGAGTTGTTCTGAACGAGCTGCTTGAGCGCTTCGGCGGATTCCTGAGCGTCTTCGTAGACGACCCGTTGCAGCGTGATCTTGGTGGGGGCCGGTGCGGTGAGCACGACGACCGCCGCGATTATGCCGCCGAGCGCAAGCAGTAGCAGCACCGCCAGCGCAAGGCGGCGCAGACCACCGCGGCGCGCTCCCGATCGAGCTTGCGCCGCGGCAACCGGAGCGGGCTCGGCGGCACGCGCCGGGCCTCTACGCGGCTGGCGTGGGACGACCGCGCCGCCTCGCCCAGAGCCCTCCTGCACGCGCGTGGTGCTCGCAAGCACGCTCGTCGCCTCCGTCGCGTGCGAGGCGCCGCGCGGGCTCGCGTGGTGCTGGGCGGGGGCGATGCCGAGCGCCCC
>DATNKN010000389.1:0-2544 GCA_035603375.1 Solirubrobacteraceae bacterium | reverse complement strand
CAAGTTCTACCCGTGGTATGTCGCCCGCCTAGGTCTCGAGAAGCCGGAAGCCAAGGCTTTGGGAGAGTCCCTGCAAAGAGCCGCCACCTTGGATGACGCTCGCTATACTGCTGCGCTCGCCGCCCACCCGACGGCGGCAGTCCCTGCCTAAAACGCAGGGATTTCCTCATCCAAAGCCAACCTCGCGGAGTCAGTTCCCGCCCACCCATATGCCGAAGGACGTCATCCTCACTCCCGAAGGGCTGGAGAAGCTCCAAGAGGAGCTCGAGCTGCTCTCGACCGCCAAGCGCCGCGAGGTGGCTCAGCGGATCAAGGAGGCACGCGAGTTCGGCGACATTGCCGAGAACTCGGAGTATGACGACGCCAAGAACGAGCAGGCGATGCTCGAGAGCAGGATCGCCACTCTGCAGGAGAAGCTGCGCATGGCCAGCGTGATCGACTCCGCCGAGATTTCGACCGACGTCGTCGGCGTCGGCTCGGTCGTGCACGTCAAGGACGAGAAGACCGGCAAGTCGGTCAAGTACACGATTGTCGGCTCGGCCGAGGCCAACCCGCAGGACGCCAAGCTCTCCAACGAGTCACCGGTCGGGCGCGCCCTGATCGGGCACAAGCGCAACGACGTCGTGGCCGTGCAGGTTCCCCGCGGCCCGGCGCGCAAGCTCAAGATCACGAAGATCGACGTCGGCCTCAAATAGTCTCTCGCGGTGTGAGCGAGAGCGAGCAGCAAGATCCCGAGCAGTCGGGAGCGGTCGAGGGTGAGCAGACTCGCGCGCACGGCCTGCCCGAGTTGATCGCCGAGCGTCGCGCGAAGGCGCAGCGCTTGCGGGATGAGGGCGTGGAGCTGGTGCCCTACTCGTTTGCCGGCGTCGAGCCGATCGCGGACGTGCGTGGCGCCTACGAGCACCTGGAGGTGGGCCAGGAAACCGAGGAGCGCCACCGTGTGGCCGGGCGCATCGCCGCGCGCCGGGGCGGTGGCAAGGCCGCGTTCCTGGACCTAGTCGACCGCGGCGGCAAGATCCAGCTGCACGCGCGCGCGGACGTGCTCGGGGCCGACGTGTTCAAGCAACTGCTGTCACTCGACCTTGGCGACCTGCTGGGTGTCGACGGCGCGCCCCTGCGCTCGCGCCACGGCGAGCTGACGCTCCGCGTTGACGGCTTTCAGGTGCTCGGCAAGGCGCTGCGCCCGCCGCCCGACAAGCACGCCGGGCTGATCGACGTGGAGACACGCCATCGCCGCCGCGAGCTTGATTTGATCGCAAGCGAGGATGCCCGCGCGCTATTCGCCGACCGCGCCCGGATCGTCTCGGCCGTGCGTGCTTATTTGGATGGCGAGGGCTTCCTGGAGGTCGAGACGCCGGTGTTGCAGCCGCTCTACGGCGGTGCGATGGCGCGGCCGTTCACGACCCACCACAACGCGCTCGACCGCGAGCTGTACCTGCGCATCGCCACCGAGCTTTATCTGAAGCGCCTGATCGTGGGTGGCCTTGAGCGCGTGTATGAGCTGGGCAAGAACTTCCGCAACGAGGGCCTCTCCACCAAGCACAACCCCGAGTTCACGGTGGTCGAGTGGTATGAGGCCTACGCCGACTACGGCGACGAGGCAGCGCGCCTGGAGGCGATGGTGGCGGGCGCAGCCAGCGCGGTCGGCTACGAGGGCGAGCTGGACTTCAAAGCGCCGTGGCGGCGCGTGCGCTTCACCGACGCGGTGCTGGAGGCCACTGGCATCGACCTGCGTTCGCTACGCGACACTCCGCGGCTTGTGGCCGCGATCGTCGAGCGCGAGCTTGGCATGCCCACCGAGGGGCTCAACTGGCCGCAGCTGGCCGACGATCTGCTCTCCAAGTTCGTGGAGCCCACGCTGATCCAGCCCACATTCGTGCTCGACTACCCGATCGAGCTGTCGCCGTTCGCGCGCGCACACCGCACCGAGCAGGGTCTGACCGAGCGCTGGGAGGCGTTCGCGGGGGGCATGGAGATCGCCAACGCGTTCAGCGAGCTGACCGACCCCGACGAGCAGCGCGCGCGCTTTGAGGCACAGCAGCGGCTCGCGCTCGCCGGAAACGAGGATGCCCAGCCCCACGACGAGCTGTTCCTCGAAGCGCTCGAGCAGGGCATGCCGCCCACGGGCGGCGTCGGCCTCGGCATCGATCGGCTCGTGATGCTGCTCACGGGACGGACCTCGATCCGCGAGGTCGTGCTGTTCCCGGCGATGCGCAACTAGCGCTTGCGTGGCGGTCTTTTAGGGCATACACATCCAACGCTCCGAGGGCGGCATCTGGCGCCGGATACCCGGTTGGTAGACTGCCTGAAAGGCGCCACAGGATCACAAGCGCGATGTTTGTGCTCCGCACAGGAAGGACGTACCCCATGTTCGAGCGATTTACAGAACGGGCCCGGCAGGTCGTCGTTCTCGCGCAGGAGGAGGCGCGCACGCTCAAGCACAACTACATCGGCACGGAGCACATCCTGCTCGGCCTCGTCCACGAGGGTCAGGGCGTCGCCGCCAAGGCACTGGAGTCCCTGGGGATAAGCCTCGAAGCAGTG
>DATNKN010000388.1:0-11496 GCA_035603375.1 Solirubrobacteraceae bacterium | reverse complement strand
ATCGCAGACCTCAGACCCTTCTCGACCGACTCCTCCGAAAGCAACACCACTCTTAGGAAGACCATGTTCGAGCGATTTACAGAGCGAGCCCGCCAAGTGGTCGTCTTGGCCCAAGAAGAAGCGCGGACCCTCAAGCACAATTACATCGGCACCGAGCACATCCTGCTGGGCCTGCTGCGCGAGGAGGAGGGCCTTGCCGCGCGCGTGCTCGAGTCGCTCGACATCACCGTTGAGCGAGTGCGCGCGCAGGTGGTGCGGATCGTCGGCTCCGGTGAGGAGGTTACCTCCGGGCAGATCCCCTTCACCCCGCGCGCCAAGAAGGTGCTGGAGCTGGCGCTGCGCGAGGCGCTGTCGCTCGGCCACAACTACATCGGCACCGAGCACATCCTGCTCGGCCTCGTGCGCGAGAACGAGGGAGTTGCCGCGCGCATCCTGCTCGACTTCGACGCCGACAGCGAGAAGATCCGCAACGAGGTGATCCGCATGCTCTCCGGCCCCGGCGGGCGCCGCCAGGGTGCGGGTGCGGGCGCCGGCTCGGGCTCAGGTCCCGGCGAGGGCAAGAAGTCCTCGAAGCTGCTGGATCAGTTTGGGCGCAACCTGACCAAGCTCGCCGCCGAGGGCAAGCTCGACCCCGTTGTCGGGCGTGAGACAGAGATCGAGCGGATCATGCAGATCCTCTCGCGACGCACCAAGAACAACCCGGTCCTGATCGGCGAGCCTGGCGTGGGCAAGACCGCCGTGGTCGAGGGCCTCGCCCAGCGCATCACCAACTCCGACGTGCCCGAGCTGCTCAAGAACAAGCAGATCTACACGCTCGACCTGGCCGCCCTGGTCGCCGGCTCGAAGTACCGTGGCGAGTTTGAGGAGCGTCTGAAGAAGGTGATGAAGGAGATCACCCAGCGCGGCGACATCATTCTGTTCATCGACGAGCTCCACAACCTCGTGGGAGCCGGCGCCGCCGAGGGCGCGATCGACGCCGCCTCGATTCTCAAGCCGGCGCTGGCGCGCGGCGAGCTGCAGACGATCGGCGCCACGACCCTTGACGAGTACCGCAAGTACCTGGAGCGCGACTCGGCGCTTGAGCGCCGCTTCCAGCAGATCCGCGTGGAGGAGCCCACGATCGACCAGACCGTCGAGATCCTCAAGGGGTTGCGCGACCGCTACGAGCAGCACCACAAGGTGCAAATCACCGACGAGGCGCTACAGGCTGCCGCCGACCTTGCTTCCCGTTACATCTCAGACCGCTTCCTGCCCGACAAGGCGATCGACCTGATCGACGAGGCGGCTTCGCGCATGCGCATCAAGTCGATGACCTCCCCGCCCGCCAACCGCGAGTTCGAAGAGGAGATCGAGTCCACGCGCCGCGAGAAGGAGGCGGCGATCGAGAACCAGGAATTCGAGAAGGCCGCCGCATTGCGCGACGAGGAGCGCAAGCTCGCCGGCAAGAAGCGCGAGCTGGAGGAAGAGTGGGAGTCCGGCGAGTCGGTCGAGCGGCCCGCGATCGGCGAGGAGGAGATCGCCGACATCGTCTCGATGTGGACCGGCATCCCCGTGTTCAAGCTCACCGAGGCCGAGACGCAGAAGCTGATGCGCATGGAGGAGGAACTACACAAGCGCGTGATCGGCCAGCATCCGGCTGTTGAGGTCATCTCGAAGGCGATCCGTCGCTCGCGCGCGGGCCTGAAGGACCCCAAGCGCCCGACCGGCTCGTTCATCTTCCTGGGCCCCTCCGGCGTGGGCAAGACCGAGCTGGCGCGCACGCTCGCCGAGTTCCTGTTCGGCGACGACGAGGCGATGATCCGCATCGACATGAGCGAGTACATGGAGAAGCACGCCGTATCGCGCCTGGTCGGCTCGCCCCCGGGCTACATCGGCTACGACGAGGGCGGCCAGCTGACCGAGGCTGTGCGGCGCAAGCCCTACAGCGTGCTGCTCCTGGACGAGATTGAGAAGGCCCACCCCGACGTGTTCAACATCCTGCTGCAGATCCTCGAGGACGGGCGGCTCACCGACGCCCAGGGTCGCACCGTGGACTTCAGGCACGCGATCGTGATCATGACCTCCAACATCGGAGCGGCCGAGATCGCGCGCAACACGCCGCTTGGCTTCGCCGTGTCCGACGATGAGACGGGCATCACCTACGACGACATGAAGAACCGCATCATGGGCGAGCTGAAGAAGGTGTTCCGGCCCGAGTTCCTCAACCGCATCGATGACGTGATCGTCTTCCACAAGCTGCAGAAGGAGGAGATCCGCCAGATCGTCGAGCTGCTGCTGGTGCGCATCCGCGAGTCGATGGCCGAACGCGAGCTGCAGCTGGAGCTGACCGATCCCGCCAAGGACCTGCTCGTCGACAAGGGCTGGGATCCCGCGATGGGTGCCCGTCCGCTGCGCCGTGCGATCCAGCGCTACATCGAGGATCCGCTGGCCGACTTCGTGTTGCGTGAACAGCTGATGCCCGGTGCCACGGTGGTCGTCAACCCCGCCGCCGAAGGCTCGGAGGACGACGGCGGCGTAAGTCTGACGATCGTCAAGCCCAAGAAGGCAAAGACCCCAGTGGGAGTCGGTGCCGGCGGGGGCGAACCCGAGCCCGGTGCGGAGCTGCCGGCGGGCGAGGACGCGCACCATGACGAGGTTGACGACGAGCACCCCGTCGAGCCGTAGCCGGGAGTTCCGCTGAGTACCTATCTGCAGGTGACGGCCGTGCCGATGAGCGCCGATGACTGGCCATCGGTGGCGCGCATCTACAGGGAAGGGATGGCCACCGGCAACGCGACGTTCGAGCACACCGTTCCCAGTTGGGAGCAGTGGCGCTCGGCACGCGTCGAGGACCCCTGCCTGGTTGCGCGCGGCGAGTCTGGCGAGGTGCTTGGCTGGGCGGCGCTCAGCGCCGTGTCGTCGCGCGCGGTGTATCGCGGTGTGGGCGAGGTCGGCGTGTACGTCGACCAGGCTCACGCCCGCCAGGGGATCGGCCGCGTGTTGCTCGGTGCCCTGGTCGAGTCCTCAGAGCTTGCCGGTTTCTGGACGCTGCAAGCTGGCATTTTCCCCGAGAACGAGGGCTCGATTGCGCTGCATCTCGCCTGCGGCTTTCGCCTCGTGGGCCGGCGCGAGCGGGTCGGTCAGATGCCCGACGGTCGCTGGCGCGACGTGATGTTCTACGAGCGCCGGTCAGGACTAGTCGGCCACGGTGGTAATCGGGCCGGGGCGGGCCGGTAGTGGTAGTCTCTTTTTTTGTATAGGACTATAGTGACTACTTTTCGTAGTCACTATAGCGCTCTAAATATTTTGAACTAACTCCATCGGGAGCGGGGCGTAGTCTGCACAGGTGGCTCGCGCGCAAACCATTCACATCTGCTCACAGTGCGGGTGCTCCAGCGCTCAATGGCATGGCCAGTGTCCGGGTTGTGAGGCATGGAACACGCTTGTGGAGGAGCGCACATCCGCAGGAGCCGCCGACGGCAAGGGCGGCGCACGCTCGCGCGCAGGCGCGTCGCGAAAGGGCTCGCGCGGAGTGTCGCTGGTGCCACTCTCGCAAGTTGTGGCGGCCCCAATGGCACGCTTGCAAACGGGTATCGGCGAGTTGGACCGCGTGCTCGGCGGCGGCCTCGTGCCGGGCTCGCTGGTGCTGCTCGGCGGCTCGCCGGGAATCGGCAAGTCGACGCTCACCAACATGGCACTTGGCAACATCGCCGCCGACGGGCACAGGACGCTGTATGTGAGCGGCGAGGAGTCAGCCGAGCAGGTGCGCCTGCGCGCGGAGCGACTGTCGCCCAGTGCGCTTGAGGTGCCGGTGCTGGCCGAGTGCGACCTCGACACGGTGCTCGACGCGATCTCCGCGCACGCGCCGAGCGTGTGCGTGATCGACTCGGTGCAAACGCTGCGCTGCGGCGAGCTGTCCGGCGGTCCCGGCTCGGTCGGGCAGGTGCGCGAGGTGGCCGCTCGCATCATGGACCTGGCCAAGTCTCGCTCGATCGCCGTCGTGCTCGTCGGGCACGTCACCAAGGACGGCGCCCTGGCCGGCCCGCGCGTGCTCGAGCACCTGGTCGACTGCGTGCTGCAGTTCGAGGGCGAGCGCGAGCGCCCCTATCGCGAGCTGCGCGCGCTGAAGAACCGCTTCGGCTCCACCAATGAGGCGGGCCTGTTCGAGATGCGCCAGGGTGGGCTCGTGGAGGTGCTCGACGCGTCCGCGCGCTTTGTGGCGGAGGCCACGCGTGCGCCGGGCAGCGTCGTGCTGGCGGCAATGGAGGGCTCGCGTCCGCTGCTGGTCGAGGTGCAGGCGCTGGTGGCTCCCTCCGAGCTGGAACAACCCCGCCGCGTCGTGTCGGGCCTCGACCGCAACCGCCTGGCGCTGGTGCTCGCGATCCTCGGTCGCCATGGAGGCGTCGGCGTTGGTGGCCACGACGTGTTCGTGAACGTGGTTGGAGGCGTGCGCGTGGACGAGCCCGGGGTGGACCTGGCAATCGCACTCGCGGTCGCGTCGGCTGCCAAGGGGGTGGCGCTAAAAGGGCTGGCGGATGGCGCGCGCGGCGCAGATGGTCGGGCGGGTGGCGTGAATGGTCGGACGGCTCTCGCGGGCTCGCCTTGCGCTTGCTTTGGCGAGCTGGGACTCACCGGCGAGCTGCGCTGGGTGGGCCATCCCGAGCGGCGCCTGCAAGAGGCCGCCAGGCACGGTCTCGCGGGCGTGCTGGCGCCCGCCGGCAGCGGCGAGGGCGCGCGCGAGGCGTCGACTCTGCGCGAAGCGCTGGCGGCCGCGCTTCCACCAGGTAGAACCCGGCCCGCCTCAGTGGCTGCCTAGCCAGGGGCGCGATAAAAAAAGACTAAATGCCGTAGAATGTCTAGTTGTGGCCTCACGATCCGGCGAAGAATTCGACACGGACGCGCGACCGGAGCCCGCGCTGGTCAGAGCCCTTGAGATGGTCGCGCCGGGTACGGCGCTGCGGGAGGGCATCGAGAGCATCCTGCACGCACGCACCGGCGGTCTGATCGTGATCGGCGACCCCGAGGAGCTGAGCTTCCTGTTCTCGGGCGGGATCAAGCTCGACATCGACTACACGCCGGCCTTCCTCTACCAGGTGGCGAAGATGGACGGGGCGATCATCCTCAACGCCAACGCCACCAAGATCGCGATGGCCAACGTCCAGCTGATGCCCGACCCGACGATCCTCTCGCACGAGACGGGCACCCGCCATCGCACGGCAGAGCGCGTGTCCAAGCAGACCGATGCGCTCGTGATCGCGATCTCCCAGCGCCGTGAGGTCGTCTCGCTGTATGTGGATGGCGTGAAGTACATCCTCGAAGACATCACCGTCGTGCTGTCGAAGGCCAACCAGGCGCTCGCCACGCTCGACAAGTACCGCACCCGCCTCGACCAGGTCTCCACGCGCCTCACGGCGCTCGAGTTCGAGGGCGGAGTCACCCTGCACGACGTGCTCACGGTGCTACAGCGCTCGGAGTTGGTCACGAGGATGGCTGTCGAGATCGAGCGCTATATCGTCGAGCTGGGCAGCGAGGGGCGCCTGATCGAGATGCAGCTGGAGGAGACGATCCTCGGCACGGCGGCCGAGAAGGCCGCGCTCGTGCAGGACTACCTGGCCGACTACTCAGACGAGGCGTTCGCCTCGGCGCTCGACCAGGTGGGGCGCTTGGCGCATCAGGATCTGCTCGATTTCGGTCGGCTGGCCGAGCTGCTCGGGTATGACCGCAAGCTCAACACGCTCGACTATCCGGTGGCGCCGCGAGGCTATCGCGTTCTGGGTCGCATTCCGCGACTGCCGAAGCTCGTCGTGACGCAGATCGTGGGCGAGTTCGGCGGCTTGGACGAGCTGCTTTCCGCAACCGACGCGGAGCTGGAGGGGGTCGAGGGAGTGGGGGAGATACGGGCGAAGGACATCCGCGAGGGTCTTCGCCGGCTGCAGGAGGTCAATCTCGTGGATCGCTACCTGCAGACTTGACGCACCACCCGGACCACTCACCAGCTCGACGCATCGCCCAGGTCAACCCACCAGCTTGAGATATCGCCCGAACCGAATCACAGACTTGACACGGCCGGTCCCATTGCCGGCTCGAGACAAAGGCCGGTCCCATTGCCGGCGCGACGAAGGAGGACACCATTCCAGCATCAACAGTCGAAGAGACATCGTTCATCGAGGAGCTCGAGGCGACCCGCGAGGTCGAGTGCATCGAGTTTGAGCTAGGAGACCACGTCGTGTATCCGCACCACGGCGCGGGCAAGGTGCTCAGCAAGGAGGACATGGAGGTGCTCGGCACGACACGCGAGTACCTGACGATCAAGATCCTCCACAACGACATGACCGTGAAGGTCCCCACCGAGAACGCGGCCCTGGCGGGCCTGCGCCGCGTGATCGACGAGGAAACGGTCAAGAAGGTTCTGGACGTGCTCACCGACGTTGTGTCGGAGATGCCAAAGAACTGGAACCGGCGCTTCAAGCACAATCGCGACAAGATCAAGACAGGCGACATCTACGAGCTTGCCGAGGTCGTCCGCAACCTCGCTCTGCGCGAGAGCGAAAAGGGCCTATCCACGGGCGAGAAGCAGATGTTCACGCGCGCCAAGAAGATCCTCGCCTCAGAGCTCATGTATGCGCTCGACAAGGACGAGGACGAGGCCGAGTCCTACCTGGACGAGCTGCTCGCCAGCTCCGCGTCGAGTCAGCTCGCTGTGGCCGCCGCCAAGTAGCGGGCTTGGCAGTCGCGCTGATCCTCGCCGCCGGGCTCGGCGAGCGCCTTGGAGCAGGACGTCCAAAGGCGCTCGTCAAGCTCGCAGGGCGGCCGCTGTGGGAGTGGAGCCTGTACACGCTGCGCGAAGCATCCGTGATCGGAAGGATCGTGATCGCGACGCCACCCGCCTACGAGTACGAGGGAGGCACTCGCGAAGTGTCGATCGGCCTGCCGTCCTGGCTTGACACGATCGTCGTCCAAGGCGGAGCTACGCGCTCAGAGTCAGTGCGCCTTGCGCTGGCGGCCGTGGGAGACGGGCCGGACTCGGAGCTGGTGCTCGTGCATGACGCCGCGCGCCCGCTACTCACCGCCGAGCTGATCGAGGCGACGCTTGCGGCCGCCGAAGGGGAGGGTGTTGACGCGGCGATCGCGGCCACCTCGGTCACCGACACGGTCAAGCAGGCTGACGGCGACGGTGTGGTGACGCGGACGCTCGATCGTGCTGGCCTGTGGGCGGTGCAGACGCCGCAGGTGTTCCGCCGTGGCGCATTGGAACGAGCTCTGGATGTCCCTGACGACATGCTCGCCCAGGCCACCGACGACGCGTGGCTGGTGGAGCGCGCCGGAGGGCGGGTCGTGGTGGTGCCCGCCCCAAAGGACAACCTGAAGGTGACCACCACGCTCGATCTCGACCTTGCCGAGGTGCTATTGGCTCGGCGCGAGGGATAGCGTTCGGCAGACCGCTGCTTCTCGCCACGGCAGATCTGGCAGGTTGCCGTTCGCCGCCGCGACGGATCTGGCAAGTCACTGCTCGCAGGCCGACCCGGGACATCGGACTCGCGGTAGCTACTCTGGCGTGGCCCGCCGTCGTACGAACCACGACCGACTGAAAGAATGCTCACCGACTACCACCTACACCTACGCCCCGATGAGCTTGCAGCGACGCCAGCCGAATACTTCACGCAGACTAACGTTCAGCGCTATCGCGACACGGCGAGTGAGCGCGATATCGCCGAGCTGGGCGTGTCCGAGCACATCTATCGCTTCGAGCAGGCACTCGACGTGTGGCAGCACCCGCTGTGGCGCGAATTCGCGCACGACGACATCGACGAGTACTGCCGCTTCGTGCGCGAGGAAACCGACCTGCGCTTGGGGATCGAGGCCGACTTCATCCCTGGGGCCGAGGACCGTATCGCCAATTTGCTGGAAGCGCGCGACTTCGACTATGTCGTCGGCTCGGTGCACTTTCTGCGCGACCACGCACTCGACATGGACGACTACAGCGTGTGGGGCTCTGGACGCTCCGCGGAGGATATCTGGCGGGAGTATTTCCGCGCGCTCGGCGACGCAGCGCGCAGCGGTTTGTTCGACATCCTTGCCCACCCGGATCTTGTGAAGGTGTGGGGCCGTGACCGCCCGCTGCCCGAAGGCGACCTGCGTCGCTACTACGAGCTTGCGATCGAGGGAATCGCCGAATCGGGTGTCGCGATCGAGGTGTCGACCGCCGGATTGCGTAAGCGCGCCCAGGAGATCTATCCGGCACCAGCGCTGCTTGCGATGTGCGTCGAAGCCGGTGCGCCCATCGCCCTGTCGAGCGATGCTCATCGGCCCGAGGACATCGGTGCCGACTACGACCGTGCGCTGGAGCTGCTGGAGAGCGCCGGCGTTAGCGAACTGTGCGTGTTTGAGCGTCGGCAGCGTCGCCTTGAGCCGATTGCGCTTGCGGGTAGCTCCGATGCTGGGGAGCAGGCTCCCCATGGCACCCAATTGGGCACAGACGAGGGACAGGCCCCCCATAGCGGGGGACAGGCAAGCGGCGCGGGCGTGCGATGACTGCGCTCAGCGGCATTGGCTACGACTCCCATCGGCTGATCGCGGGTCGCCCGCTGATCCTCGGTGGCGTGGAGATCCCCAGTGAGCTGGGCCTCGACGGCCACTCCGACGCCGACGTGCTCACCCACGCAGTGATCGACGCACTGCTCGGCGCCGCCGGCCTCGGAGATATCGGCGAGCATTTTCCCGACAGCGACGAGCGCTATCGCGACGCCAATTCGATCGAGCTGCTGCGGACGGTGCTCCCGCGTGTGCTCGCGCGGGGAGTGGAGCTGGTCAACGTAGACAGCACCATCGTTATGGAGCGCCCGAAGATTGGTCCCCACCGCGAGGCGATCCGCGAGTCGCTCGCCGTGGCGCTCGGGCTCGCGCCAGGACGCGTCAACGTGAAGGCCAGCACGGGCGAGGGCATCGGCTTCGTCGGGCGTGGGGAGGGTGTCGCGGCGCTGGCGGTCGTGAGTCTGGATTTCGCCGACTGAAGATCAGAGGTCAAGCAAGAAGCGCAGGGAGCGGGCAATCTGGAACATGACCTCGTCGCTCACCGCTCCGAGCCGTCCGATCAGACGCTGCTCGGAGATGGACTTGAAGTCCTCGCACTTCGCGTGGCTCGTCTTGTCGAGCCCTGAGTCGCGTGGATCGATCTCTACGTGAGACGGCAGGCCCCGAGGAGTCGTGGTGGTTGGGACGACGATCACGACGCCCGCGCGACTGTCGTTCAGGGGATTGGCGGATACGACTACGGCGGGTCGCCTGCCCGACTGCTCGCGTCCCACGGGATTGCCGAAATCGACCAGCCAAATCTCCGCCCGGCGTGGGTTCACGACGAGCGGTCGCGCAGCGTGCCGGCCTCAATGGCGCGCTCGGCCTCGATCTCGCTCCACGCTTCCGGGTCGGCGCGTAGGACCTCGTAGCGATCGGATAGTCGATCGAAGAACACGCGACGCTCCAGTGCGTCGACGGCCTCCTCCACCAGCTGGCTCATGGGACGACCTGTGGTCTTTGCCAATCTGGCGAAGCGATCACGGGTCGGTTCGCTCACCCTGATTGTTGTGCTCATGCCATCAATCTACCATATAGGCGCCTGAATCATCTACAGGTAGATGGGTCCCACACATCACAAGCCATGGTGGCTCACGAGCCCCAGCGCCTGCCCGGAGCCGTTACCCGAGGTTCGGTGGCGCTACTGTTGCTCGGCTATGCGAGAGATCAGGCTGCACGACACACGCACCGGTGAGCTTCTTGCTCTAGAACCTCGCGATCCCGGCAAGGTCGGTATCTACGCGTGCGGGCCCACCGTCTACAGCCGTATCCACATCGGCAATGCCCGTCCGTTCGTCGTATTCAGTCTGCTCAAGCGCTTCCTCGAGCATGAGGGCTATGACACGACGCTGGTGGTCAACGTCACCGACGTCAATGACAAGATCTACGACGCGGCCCATGCCGATCCGAGCAGCGCCGATCTGGCGCGGAGGGCCGGACGTGCGAGCGCTGAGCTGGCGGCGGAGATGACTGCCCTCTATGTCTCCGACACCGATGCGCTCGACCTTGGCCGCCCTGACCACGAGCCACTTGCCTCGGAGACGATGGACGCAATCGTCGCCTACATCCAGGATCTGATCGACTCCGAGCACGCCTACGCGAGCGGGGGCGACGTTTTCTTCAGGGTCCGCTCTGACCCCGACTACGGCTCGCTCTCACATCGCCGCATCGAAGACATGGACCAAGGAGAGGGCGTGGAGGGAGCGGATCGTAAGGGCGACCCGCTTGACTTCGCGCTGTGGAAGGGGCGCAAGCAGGAGGAGGACACCTGGTGGGATGCGCCATGGGGGCAGGGTCGACCCGGCTGGCATATCGAGTGCTCGGCGATGGCGGAGAGCTTGCTCGGCGTCGGGTTTGACATTCACGGCGGTGGATCAGACCTCGTGTTCCCCCACCACGAGAACGAGGCCGCCCAAACGCGCGCCGCGCGCGGTCGGGAGCTCGCTCACATCTGGATGCACAACGGCATGATCCAGTTCACCGGCGAGAAGATGGCCAAGTCGATTGGCAACATTGCGCTCCTGCACAAGGTGGTCGAGCAGTATGGGCGCGATGCTGTCGTGATGTATCTGCTGGGCGGTCACTATCGTCAGCCGCTCGCCTTCTCCTCCGCAGAGCTCGAAGACGCCGATCGTCGCATCCACCGGATCCGCGATGCCCTACGCCGCCTGGACCCGGGCAGGCCGAGCCCATCCGACATGGCCCACCATGCCGATGCTTTCTTTGCCGCGCTCGCCGACGATTTCAACACGCCCAAGGCGCTTGCCTGTCTGTTCGAGTGGATTCGCGAGGCCAACCGCCGCGGTGAGGCGGTCGGCGACGGCGACCTGCGCGAGATGCTTGGCATGTTCGCTCTCGAGGACCTGCAGCCGCTCGGTGCCGGTGCAGACGTGGAGGCAATTGACCCGGAGGCGGTCGCGCTGCTGGTCTCGCGCGAGGCGGCCCGCCGCGAGCGCGACTTCGAGCAGGCCGACCGGCTGCGCGAGCAGATCGCGGCACGTGGCTGGGAGATTCGCGACAGCGCCGCCGGTCCCGAGCTGATCCCGCTGTCGCGGTGATCCTCTACGGGCGCAACCCTGTGCGCGAGGCGTTGCGCGGGCGCCGCGCTCGTGCTGTCGCTCGTGTGTGGGCAAGTGCGAGCGTCGCGCACGAAGAGTGGTTGGCCGGCGTGCAGACGACGGTATGCGGCGCCGATGAGCTGGAGCGCCTCTGTGGTTCCTCCGCTCATCAGGGCGTCTGCGCGGAGGCGGGTGGGTATCCGTATGTCGGTGCGCATGAGCTGCTGGCCGTGGATGCGCCGCTGATCGTGGCGCTCGACCAGGTGCAGGACCCACAGAATCTGGGCTCGATCTGCCGCACGGCGGAGTGTGCCGGCGCCACAGGAGTTGTCATCGCCGAGCGTCGCGCGGCCGAGGTGACGCCGGCCGCGTGCAAGGCCTCGGCGGG
>DATNKN010000384.1:0-2676 GCA_035603375.1 Solirubrobacteraceae bacterium | reverse complement strand
CGGCCGAGAGCATCCGCCGGTCGCGCAGCGCGACGTCGGCCATGTCGCCGATCTCGACGCCGTCGACAAACACCATCCCGGACTGCTCGTGCTCTTTGAAGCGCGCCCCGCGCTCGTCAATATCGAGCGGCAGCCCGTTCTCGCCTTGGAACACGTCGTCGGGCTCGATGCCGACCGCTTCCGCCAGCTGCGCGTGCAGGCGCAGGCGCTTGAAGTCGCCGTGGAAGGGCATCACGTAGCGTGGTTTTGTCAAGTTGAGCATCAGCTTCACCTCCTCGGCATACCCGTGCCCGGAAGCATGTACGGGCGCGTCCTGGGCGGTGACCACGTCGCAGCCGATGTGGTAGAGCCGGTCGATCGTCTCGTTCACCGCGCGCTCGTTTCCCGGCACGGGCGTGGCGCTGAACACGACGGTGTCGCCGTGGCGCAGCTTCACCTGCGGGTGGTCGCGGTAGGCCATGCGTCGCAGCGCCGACAGCGGCTCGCCCTGGGAGCCGGTGGAGATGATCACCATGCGCTCGTCGGGGAAGTCTTCGATCTCGCGCGTGCCGACGAGAATGCCCTCGGGCACGTCGACATGGCCGAGCGTGCGCCCGATGCCGACGTTCTTGCGCATCGAGCGACCCACGAGCGAGACCTTGCGGTTCAGCGCCGCGGCCGCGTCGATCACCTGCTGCACGCGATGAATGTTGGACGCGAAACTCGTCACCACGATGCGCCCCTCGCAGCGCGCGAACGCTTCCTCCAAGTGTGGGCCGACCAGCGACTCCGAGGGCGAGAAGCCCTTGCGGTCCACGTTGGTGGAGTCCCCACACAGCAGCAGCACACCCTCGCGGCCCAGTTCGGCCAGGCGCGAAACGTCGGCGGGCGGTCCGTCCACAGGCGTCTGGTCGAACTTGTAGTCGCCCGTGATGAGCACTGTGCCCAGCTCGGTGCCGAGCGCCACCGCGCTCGAATCGGGGATCGAGTGGGTCATGTGCACCATCTCCATCGAAAACGGGCCGAGGTCGAGCATCTCGCCCGGGGCGACGTCGAATAGCTCCACGTCGCGCAGCTTGTGCTCCTCCAGCTTGGAGCGCGCCATCGCGATCGTGAGCGGCCCTCCGTACACGGGCGGCGCGTCGCTCGCGCCAAGCTCGCGGATGACCCATGGCAGCGCGCCGAGATGATCCTCGTGGCCGTGCGTGATGACGATCGCCTCAATGTCCTGAGCGCGCTCGCGCAGGTAGGAGAAATCCGGCAGCACAAGGTCGATCCCAACCATCTCCGGGGTCGGGAAGCGCAGGCCGACGTCCACGACGATTATGCGCCCGTCGTACTCGACGACGGTCATGTTCTTGCCGATCTCCCCCAGCCCGCCGAGGGGCAGGACGCGCAGAGCGCTCATCCCACAGGCTCCGCCGCTGGTCCGAGCCGCTGTCGACTCACGCGCGGGCACTCGCTGGCCGATTTGTGATCGGTAGGTCGTGGCGCACGAGCATCGCCCGCACCGCCTCCAGCTCCTCGTCGCTTGCCTCGACCATCGGCAGGCGCAGCCCGCCCACTTTGTGACCGAGCAGGTTGAGTGCTGCCTTCGTGCACGTCGGACTGGCCGTCATGAAAAGTGTCTCGTACACGTCCTGTAGTGAAGCGTCGATCTCGGCGCGATGCTCGGGCTCGTCCACCATGCGCCGCATCTCATCGCCGACGATGTGGCTGGCTACGCAGATGCCGCCTGCACCACCGATGTCGAGCGTGTGCGCGAACGTGGCGTCGTCGCCGGTGTACAGATCGAGCCCGTCGATCAGACGCAACTCGGCTTGGTTGGATTGCTTGACGCCCTCGATGTGCTCGATTTGCGCCAGGCGTGCCAATAGCTCGGGTCCCATGTTGACCGCCGTGCGGCCTGGGATGTTGTAGAGCAGGATCGGCTTGTCGGTGGTGCGCGCCACCTCTTCGTAGTGGCGTACGATCCCGCGTGGGCTCGGCTTGTTGTAGTAGGGCGTCACGCTCAGTGTGGCGTCGACACCAAGCTCGGTGGCGACCTCGGTCAGGTGCATCGCGTGCTTGGTGTCGTTGGAGCCCGTACCCCCCACGATCGATGTGCCAGGCGGGCGCTCGCGCACGGCCAGGCCGATCAGGCCCAGGTGTTCGTCGTCGGTAAGCGTGGCCGCCTCGCCGGTCGTGCCGCACACCACGAAGCCGTCGGATCCATGCTCGGCGAGGTGGTGCATGAGTGCGACGAATGACTCCTCATCGACGCGGCCCTGCTCGTCGAAGGGAGTCACGATTGCTGTGAGGATCGTGCCGAGGGGACTCATCGTGTGCAGTATTCCACGCTCATCGGCCGGGGAAGAGCAGGTGCTCGAGTCCGACCATGGGCGAGCTGGCAAGTGTTCGGACACCCCGAATAGCCAGCAGCACGCCCGGCATGAACGACTCGCGTCCGATCGTGTCGTGGCGGATGCTCAGCGTCTGGGCGAGGTCGCCGAGGATCACTTCCTGGTTGGCGACGATGCCGGGCAGGCGCACCGAGTGGATCGGGGGCGCGGGCCGGCCGCTGGCGGCGGCCATCAGCTCGGCGGTGCGCGCCGCGGTTCCGCTCGGCGCGTCGAGCTTGCCGTCGTGGTGGAGCTCGATGATCTCAGCGGCGGCCATGTGGCGAGCCGCCTCAGCGGCGAAGCGCATCATCAGTAC
>DATNKN010000378.1:0-6709 GCA_035603375.1 Solirubrobacteraceae bacterium | reverse complement strand
AAAGTTCGCGATAGGGCTCGAACACGTTCAGGTGTGGATTCGAGGCGGTGTTCTCCATGACCCTCCCCTCCTTACTAGGAGTCATGGAGTTTATTGTACTCTACCGTTTCAAGTGGCCTCGAAATGCACGATGCCGTCGGTTTCGCGCTCCGCCACACGGCCGTCCTCGATCAGCACGTCCACGTGCCCGAGCACCTCCGAGAGCGTGAGAAACGCCTGCGTGACGGCCACGTTGCCCCACATCTCCTGCGCCAGCTCGTATGCGTTGCGCGGCTGCTCGGCGATCAGCCCATGCAGCTTCTCCGCGCGCCGCCGGTGCATCGCAAAGCGCTCGTCGATCAGCGCGCGATGGTCCTCCACCGGCTCGCCATGCCCGGCGTACACGACGCTCAACTCCATATCGCGCGTCTGGCGCAGCGAGTCCATGTAGATCATCAGCGCACGCGGGCGCTGCTCCGATTCGCCGCTCAGCGGCCTGGAGATAAGTGGATTGGAGGAGATGCGCTTGAGCAGGTGATCGCCGCCGAACAACTCGCCCGTGGCTTCGTCGAAGAACACCGTGTCCGACGGCGAGTGCCCGGGACGGTGCAATACCCGCCACTCGCGCGAGCCGAACTCGAGCAGCTCGCCCACCGCGAGCGGACGCGTCACGTTCGCGGCGGCGCCCCATGCGCGAAAACTGGCCGACACCGCGCGCAGCGCATACACGACATCCTGGGGGATGCCGTTGCGCAGCATGATCGCCGCCGAGAAGCTGTCGCCGGCTTCCATCTGGTGCTTGTAGTCCGCCAGCCACGGAGCCAGCTCATCTAGCGCGCAGACCTCCGCGCCGGAGCGCTTGGCGAGAATGTCAACCAACCCGATGTGGTCGATGTGCTGGTGGGTGACGACGATTCGCTCAAGCTCATCCACCCTACGGCCGCGCTCGGCCAGCGCCGCCTCCAGCGCGGTTAGCGAAGTGGCGGAATTGGGGCCGGCGTCCAGCAGCGTGAGCGGCTCGTCCTCGATCAGGTAGCAGTTGACGCGACCCACCGCAAACGGTGTGGGCACCGCGAGACAGTGCACTCCGCGCTCAGCCGCGCTTGCAAGCGCTTGCTCAGCGTCGCTCAAGATCTCATCGCGGTTCGCGGGGTTGCGCTCGCTTCGCCGCGTGCAAATGCACGCGTACGCTCACGACCCGATCGCCGCTCACGAGCGGATCAGCTCCAGCACCTCGTCGCGAGTCGCCTCCATGTGCTCGTGCGAGCGCAGCGACTCAAGACACAGGCGCAACAGCGGCTCGGTGTTGGACGAGCGCACGTTGAAGTGCCAGTCCTCGTAGTCGATCGACACGCCGTCGAGCCAGCTCTGCTTAGCGTCGGAGTAGCGCTCGGCGATCTCGCGCATCTTGGCCTGCTGGTCGGCCACCTCGCTGTTGATCTCCCCGGAGATGAAGTAGCGCTCGCGGTATGGCGCCAGCAGCTCCGACAGTCGCTTCCCGTGCAGCGAGAGCTGCTCGAGAATCAGCAGGGCGGGGATCGTGCCCGAGTCCGCGCAGTAGAAGTCGCGGAAGTAGTAGTGGCCGGACACCTCACCCCCGAACAGCGATCCCTCCTCGCGCATCCGCGTCTTGAAGAACGCGTGGCCAACACGGTTTATGTAGGGCTCACCACCGGCGCGCCTGACCGTATCGGGCACTGCCCAGCTCGCTCGCACGTCGTAAAGGATCGCCGAGCCTGGGTTCTTGCGCAGCAGCGATTCGGCCAGCAGCGCCGTGAGGAAGTCGCCGTCAACGAACTCGCCCGTGTCGTCGATGAAGAAGCAGCGGTCGGCGTCGCCGTCCCACGCGATACCCAGATCGGCGCCGGTCTCGAGCACCTTCTCGATGATGAGCCTGCGGTTCTCCGGCAGCAGCGGGTTGGGCTCGTGGTCGGGAAAGTTGCCGTCGGGGGTCCAGTAGGTCTCGATCAGGTCCAAGCCGAGATGGTCAAGCAGCGGCCCCACCATCGGGCCTGCCATGCCGTTACCCCCGTCCACGACCACCTTCAACGGCTTGATGACGTCGTGATCGATCATCTTCAGCGCGCTCGCCTGGAACTCCTCGTAAACGTCGATTTCCTGCACGGAGCCGCACGGGGGAGAAGCTGCACCGCCCGCGCCTCTTGGGGTGTCGAGCCCCCGCTCGATCTCTTCGCGTATGTCCTGGATGCCCGCATCGCCCGACAGCGCGATCGCTCCGTCGCGCACCAGCTTGGCGCCGGTGTAAGCCTTCGGGTTGTGCGAGGCGGTGCACATCAGCCCACCGTCCAGCTCGCGCGAGCCGACCAGGTAGTAGAGCATCTCGGTGCCAACCTGGCCGGCGTCGAGCACGTCGGCGCCCTCTATCAGCAAGCCCTCGCGATAGCGGGCGGCAAGCTCGGGCGCGGTCAGGCGCATGTCGCGACCGAGGCCGACCCGCAACTGCGTTGTGGGCTTGCCGGATAGCTTCGTGAGCACGCGGGCGAAGCCGCGGCCGACCGCGAGCGCGACCTCGCCGTCGATCTGCTCACCGTAGAGGCCGCGAATGTCATACGCCTTGAAGACGCCGGGGTCGATGCTCATACGGTCGCCCATCCTAGACGCGGGCGCGTCGAAGTATCCTCTTCGCCATGTCAGGGCATTCCAAGTGGGCTTCCATCAAGCACAAGAAGGCGATCGTAGACTCGCGGCGCGGCCAGCAGTTCACAAAGCTTGCGCGTGCCGTCACGGTGGCAGCGCGCGACGGCGGCGGCGACCCGGCCGGCAACGCGCCGCTCGCGCTCGCGATCGCCAAGGCCAAGGCGGCGTCGATGCCGAAGGACAACATCGAGCGCGCGATCGCCAAAGGCACGGGCGAGGGCGGCGAGGCCGACGCGATCGAGGCTGTCTTGTACGAGGGCTACGGGCCCGGCGGTGTGGCCGTGCTCGTGGAGGCGCTCACCGACAACCGCAATCGCACCGGCGCGGATGTGCGTCATGGCTTCTCCAAGCACGGTGGCTCGCTCGGCGAGCCCGGCTCGGTGGCGTACCTGTTCGAGAAGAAGGGCACGATCGCAGTCGACGCCGCTCGCTATACCGAAGACGACCTGATGGTCGCAGTGGAGGCCGGCGCGGAGGACATCTCAGTTGAGGACGACACGATCGAGGTCGTCACGCAGCTCGCCGACTTCACGGCGGTGCGCGATGCCCTGGAGCAGGCCGGCATCGAGATCGAGAGCGCTGAGCTGGCGTATGTGCCCTCCAGTCAGGTGCCGATCGACGAGAGCAAGGCGAGGAGTCTTCTGAAGCTGATCGACGTGCTGGAAGAGCTCGATGACGTCGACGCCGTGTACGCGAACTTCGACGTGCCCGCCGACGTACTCGAGCGTGTTGTCGGTTAGGCCGGCGCGCCGGACGCCGCTCACCTGCCGGCCGCGTGCATAATGGCGCGCGCATGACCTCTGACGGCACACTCCCGCCCGTGGTGATCCTCTGTGGGGGACGAGGCACACGGTTGCGAGAGCACACGCAGGAGATCCCCAAGCCGCTGGTGGAGATCGGTGGGTTGCCGATCGTGTGGCACGTGATCCAGCTCTACGCGGTTCAGGGCTTTGAGCGCTTCCTGCTCGCCACCGGCTACAAGGGCGAGCTGATCGAGCGCTTTGCCGAGGACACCTCCTGGCCGGAGGGAGTGGCCGTGGAGTGCGTGGACACGGGCCTTGACACACCCACGGGCGGCCGCATCAAGCTCCTCGCAGAGCGATTGGGCGAGGATCGCTTCTGCGCCACCTACGCCGACGGTGTGGCGAGCGTCGATCTTGCCGAGCTGCTCGCCTTCCACGACGAGCACGGGCGCCTGGCGACGATGACAGTCGTGCGGCCCGAGCTGCAGTTCGGCGTCACCGAGCTGGACGGCCGCGACGGCCGTGTACTCGGCTTTCGCGAGAAGCCGCGCTCCGAGCACTGGATCAACGGGGGCTTCTTCTGTTTCGAGTCGGGCGTGCTCGACTACATCGAGACCGACAGCGTGCTCGAGCGCGAGCCGCTGGAGCGCCTGGCAAGCGATAGCGAGCTGCGCGCGCACCGCCACGAGGGCTTCTGGGAGTGCATGGACACCTACAAGGACGCGGTTGCGCTCAACGACCTGTGGGCCTCCGGCGACGCTCCCTGGCGAAGCTGGGATTAGAACCCGTTTCAAGCCTCCTCGCGGGCAGGCGTCCGGAGCGCCACGCAGAATCCTTCAGTTGATGATCGTCCTCGGTATAGATCCCGGCCTCGCCAACACGGGCTACGGTGTCGTGACGCGCGAGGGTGGGCGACTGCTCGCGCTTGACGGCGGCACGATCGAAACGCGCGCCGACAGCCCGCACGAGCGGCGTCTCACCGACATTCATGCGGCCATCGAGGCGCTGCTCGACGAGCACGAGCCCGACGCGGTGGCCCTGGAGGAGCTGTATTTCGGCCAGAACGTACGCACCGCCTTCGCCGTCGGCCACGCACGCGGCGCGATCATGCTCGCCGCCGGACAGCGCGGCCTGCCGTGCACGAGCTACACGCCGCAGAAAGTCAAGTCCGCCGTGTGCGGCCACGGGCGCGCCCAAAAGGATCAGGTTGCGCGGATGGTGCAAACACTGCTCGCGCTACCGCACACACCGGCAAGCGATCACGCTTCCGACGCGCTCGCGGTCGCGGTCTGCCACATCAACTGCGCGCCGCTTGGCGACTCGCTGGCTCGCGCGGTCGCGGCGGCCGATGGAGCGCTGGCCCGATGATCTCGTTGCTACGTGGCGAGGTGGCGATTCGGCGCGCCGATCATGTGGTGGTGCTGTGTGGCGGCGTCGGCTACCGCGCGGCCGTCTCGGCCGAGACCTTGCGCCATGTTCCTGCTGTCGGGGGAGAGGCGACCCTGCACACGCACCTGGTCGTTCGCGACGACGCGCTGCTGCTGCACGGCTTTCATTCCGAGCAGGAGCGCGACCTGTTCCTGATGCTGCTCTCGGTGCAGGCGGTCGGCCCGAAGGTTGCCGTCGCCGTGCTCTCAAGCGGCCCCCCACGCGAGCTGATCGCGGCAATCGCGGGTGGCGACTCGGCTCGCTTTCAGTCGGTGGCGGGGATCGGCAAGCGCACCGCTGAGCGGATCATCGTCGAGCTGCGCGAGAAGGTCGACATCGACGGGCACGCCGACGGGCCGATCCTTGCCCATCGCGGCGAGGGCCCCAGGGCGCTGGCCCACGAGGGGCTGCTCGCTCTCGGCTATGCCCCCGCCGAAGCCGAGCACCTGCTGCGCGAGGCCGGCACCCGGGAGGGCGAGAGTGCCGAGGAGCTGATCGCCGGAGCGCTGCGTAGCGCGAGGGCGGCTTGAGCATGGTCGAGACGGCTCGCATCCAGACCCCGTATCTAACGCCGGAGGACGAGCTCGATCGCTCGCTGCGTCCTCGCAGCCTGGAGGAATTCGTGGGTCAGTCCACCTTGCGCGAGCAGCTTTCGGTCGCGATCGAGGCTGCCGGCGCGCGTAAAGAGGCGCTCGATCACCTGCTGCTCGCCGGGCCGCCCGGACTCGGTAAGACCTCGCTCGCGCAGATCGTGGCGAGCGAGCTTGATGTGCCATTTGTACAGACGGCGGGCCCGGCGCTCGAGCGCAAGGGCGACATCGCATCGTTTCTGACTGCGCTGGAGCCCGGGAGCGTGTTTTTCGTGGATGAGATACATCGCTTGCCGCGTACGCTCGAGGAGACGTTCTACCCGGCTATGGAGGATCGTCGCCTGCCGATCACGGTGGGGCAGGGAGCGGGCGCGCGGATCGTGACGCTCGAGCTACCGCAGTTCACGCTGATCGGAGCGACCACTCGCACCGGGCTGCTCACCACGCCGCTGCGCGACCGCTTCGGAATACATGCTCGCCTGGAGCACTACGGCACCGAGGATCTCGTGGAGATCGTGACACGCTCGGCCGCGATCTTGCAAATCGACATCGACGAGGCGGGCGCACGCGCGATCGCCGCCCGTAGCCGCGGCACCCCGCGCGTTGCCAACCGCCTGCTCAAGCGTGTGCGCGACTACGCCGAGGTGCGCCTGGAGGGGATCGTCAGCGCCGCGGCAGCCCAGGGCGCACTCGATCTGCTCGAGGTGGATGAGCGTGGCCTGGACCGGCTCGACCGCGAGATACTGAGAGCGATCTGCGTCAAGTTCGACGGAGGCCCCGTGGGCCTATCGACGCTTGCCGTCGCGGTCGAGGAGGAGCAGGACACGATCGAGGACGTGTACGAGCCGTTCCTGCTCCAGCAGGGCCTGCTCAAGCGCACCGCGCGTGGGCGGGTCGCCACCGCCGCCGCTTTCGCTCACCTCGACATCGATCCACCGGCGCCAGAGAGCCGCGGGAGCGCGTTGTTCTAAGGAGAGCGTGCCGTGCGCACCAGCCGGTCGCACGTCGGGCGCCCGGCTCCCCTACTCTGTGAAGTCCGATGGCTCATCCGTTCATCTGCCCCAACTGCGGTCACCGCACTCGCGAGATCGACCGCAACATCGGCTTCACGCGCCAGCGCAAGGGCTGTGAGAAGTGCGGCTTCGCTTTCCTGTTTGAGCTGCTCGACGACTACTACCCAGCTCCCGACGCCGCATTCTTCGTGTGCGACGGCGAGGGGCGCGTGATCGGATGCGGACGCAACTCGTTTGCGTTCACGGGGCTTGAGGAGGAAAACGTGATCGGCCAGCGCGTCGAGCAGGTGCTCGGCCT
>DATNKN010000374.1:0-8017 GCA_035603375.1 Solirubrobacteraceae bacterium | reverse complement strand
ATCGTCACGCACAATCTCGGCCAGGCCCAGCGCGTGGCCGATAAGGTCGCGTTCATGTATCTCGGCGACCTGGTCGAGTATGGAACCGCGGCTCAGGTGTTCGAGGAGCCGCGCGCGGTGCGCACGCGCGACTACGTGCGCGGCGCCTTCGGATAGCGGGCTCCCCCGTGAACGTCTATCCGATCCAGAGCCAACCCGAGGGCGAGGGCGCCAAGTGTCCCAATTGCGGCGCCCCCGTCGCGGCCGACCAGCGCTACTGCCTGGCGTGCGGCCAGCCCTGCGCACCCGTGCGCCTCGCGTTTCTCGACGTGCTGCAGGCCGAAAACGAGCTGCGCGTCGCGCCGATCGCGATCTCGCCGCCCGCCGCCGGATACCTGCCGCCGCTTCCCCAGGACGATGGTGCGATCGGCTGGTTGCGCCGCTACTCGGGCCTCATCGGGCTGATCGCGGTGCTTCTGATTGCGGGCCTGATCGGGCTGCTCGTCGGGCACTGGCTGGCCCCCTCCAAAGCCCCGGGCGTATCGGTCGTCAAGGTTGAGGGCAGCCTGCCCGCCGCGGCGAGTTCCGCTCCAACTACGAGCACTCCCACTTCCACAACGCCCGCGAGCCCATCCAAAACGGCCACCAGCAAGAGCGCGCCCGCCACCGAAGCGCAGGAAGTCAAAGAAGTGAAGGAAGCGGAAACCGCCAAGGCGAAGCCAAAGCCGGCGAGCAAACCAAGCACCGCAACGCTTCAGAAACTGAAGGGCTCCAACGGCAAACAGCACCAGAAGGAAATCGAAAAGCTGACATCGGGCGACAAACCGATCGAAACGGGCGGCTGATGGCGAACGCCGTGCCAGCGACAAGCGGCTCGCTCGCCGAGCTTCGTGCCCGTCGTCTGCAACTCGCCGAACAGGTCGCAGGGCTCACCTGGGACCTGGGCGGGCTCACGTATGAGATGGCGGTGCGCGACTACTACCGCCTGGACGTGCTCACCCGCCGGGCCGCCGAGCTGCAAAAGGCCGACGCGGAGCTGGGCGAGGTGGAACGCCTACTCGGCGCCGCCGAGGCGGGCGTGCACGGCCAATGCCGCTCCTGCGGCGCCGTCCACAGTCGCGGCGCCGCCTACTGCTGGCACTGCGGCGCAGGTTTGCTGCAGGAGGCGCGTCCCAGCGTGGTGGCGCAGGAGGCGGCTTCGGGTACGCCGTCGGGTTAGGCGACTGCCGAGCTTCCGTTGGACGATGTGCCTGCCGCTTGCCTCGTCGGTATGCGCTGGCTGAAGCGGAGACGTCCCCGAAGTGCCCCTCTCGTCGCTGGAAATGGTATTGCCTGCTGGCTATACTCCACTGTGATGGCCAAGGTTATGGTTTCGCTCCCCGACGATCTGCTCGGTGCGCTCGACGCCGAGGCCAAGCGTCGTCACACGAGCCGCAGTGCGATTTTGCAGACTGGTGCCCGCCGCGAGCTGGGGTTGCTACGCCGTGATCGCGAGGTTGTGCTCAGCGAGCTCGACGGGCTTGCCCGAGAGTGGCGCGGCCCCACCGACGCTGCTCGTCTCATTCGGGCCGAGCGGCTTCGCGACGGGTGAGCGTCCCGTCTCTCGCCGTCGATGGCTGGCTCATCGACGCGAGTATTGCCTTGAAGTGGTTTCTTCCGCTAGATCGTGAGCCCGACGGCGATCTTGCACGGTCGGCAATCGGAAGCCTCTCTATGCGCACCACCAGTCTGGCCTTTTATGAGGTGGGCAACATACTCACGCGGCACTCCGGCTTGGAAGCCGTCCAGATCGGCGCGGCGCTCGGCCTTCTCGAAGACATCTGCGGCCATCCCATCGAGCTCACCTCCGCCGACCGTCAGTCCGCTGCCGCGCTCGCTCTGGAGCACAAGCTCACGTTTTACGACGCCTCGTATGCTGCGGTAGCAAGGCGGATGGGACGTCGGCTCCTCTCGGCGGACGGCGACTTGATCGTGCCAAAACTAGGTGTCACCCTGCAAGAAGCCTTTGCGTGAGAGTCTGGAAAGGAGAATGACGGCACGAGCGCGACCCCGTTCGAAGTTTCGCTGGGTGCGGCATTGGCCGATGTGCCAACACCGCATGATGTCGGCGCTACTCATCGTGGCAGCCGTCGCGTCGGCAAGCGTTCAAGCGCTAGCCAAGGCGCCCGCCCGGGTTTCCGCCGACGCGCGAGCGTCCAGCTCCGCCCCCCACGAAGCCGGCTGCCAGATCTTCCCCGCCAGCAACCCCCTCAACCAGGAAATCGCCCACGCCCCCGTCAACCCGAACTCCGCGAAGTACATAGCAAGCATCGGTCTCACGGCGCACCTGCACGCCGACTTCGGCTCGGACCCGAGCTACGGCATCCCCTACACGATCGTCGGGCCGCACCAGCCCAGGGTTCCCGTGCACTTCGAATACAGCGAAGAATCGAACCCGGGCCCCTACCCGATTCCGCCGAACGCGTCCGTGGAGGGGGCAGGCGAAGAAGGCGACCGCCATGTGCTCGTGTTGCAGCAGGGAACGTGCAGGTTGTATGAGATGTATGCGGCCAGGCGTGTCGGTTCAGGCTGGGAAGCGGGCTCGGGCGCCGTGTTCGACCTGCACAGCAACAGGCTGCGCCCCGAAGGCTGGACCTCCGCCGATGCCGCCGGCCTGCCGATCTTCCCGTTGCTTGCGCGCTACCCGGAGGTGCGCGCCGGGCAGATCGATCATGCACTGCGTGTCACCGTGCCCGCCACCCAGCGCGGCTACATCCACCCCGCCACCCACTTTGCTTCTGATAGCTCGGACCCGAGCCTTCCGCCGATGGGGTTGCGCCTGCGCCTGAAGGCGAGCTACAGCCTCGCCGGGTTCCGTGGGCAGGCGCTCGTGGTGATGCGCGCGCTCAAGCGCTACGGTCTGATCGTCGCCGACAACGGCTCGCCCTGGTACATCACCGGCGCGCCCAACCCGGGTTGGAACGAAGAAAACCTCGACCAGCTGGGGCGTGTCCCCGGCTCGGCGTTCGAAGCGGTCAGCAGCGGCCCGATCTTGCACCGGGGGTAGGCACGGGTCCGTACGCCGGGCGTGTCCTTGCCGCTCGCACGCCGCTCGCACCATGTGTGCCGTCGCCAGCCGGCGGTGTTGGTTGCCGTCATCCAGCGCGGCGAGGCCGCCGAAGCCTTCGGGTGCTACTCGCCAGACGCCGTGTCGCGCTGTGCGAAGGCGTCCTGTGCTGATGTCGCCGTCGATGCTTGTGCCGCGGCTGCGGTCTGCGGCGCCGTCTGTGCCGCCGTTTGCGGTGCCGCGGCGGGCAACGTCGGCTGCTGGCTTGGCTGCTGATTGGGGTTCTGTCCAGGGTGCACGCCGCTGATCGACTGCTTGAACTCACGCATACCGCTGCCGAGCGAGCGCCCAATCTCGGGCAGGCGCTTGGCGCCGAACAGCAGCAGCAGTATCACGACCAGCAGGGCCAGATGGACGGGATTGTCGAGTCCCATAGGTTCAGTCTAGGCACTATTGGCCGAAGTTGGGTTATTTCCGCGCGAGCTTCGATCTTTGCGGAGGATCGGCGTCCTTCGGTTCGCTCATCGCCTTGCGCACCAGCTGGATCGCGACGAGCACCATCAGCAGTGAAAAGCCGATGCGCAACACTTCCCCGGACAGCGCGTTGGCGAGCGCCACACCAGCTCCCGCGCCCACCAGCGAGAGCAGGCCCATAGTCAGCGCGTCCCTGCGCCGCACGTTGCCATATCCGTCCTGCTTGATCGTGCCCACCATCGCCACGGGGATGATCGCCAGCAACGAGGTGGCCTCGGCCTGGTGCTGGCCGAGCCCGAGCAAGATCACGAGCCCGGGCACGAACAGCACGCCGCCGCCGACTCCGAGCAGTCCGGCGACGATGCCAGCGCACAGCCCGATGGCGACAGCGCCGATCATTTCGCGCGCCGCCCGTTCGCATGGGCCAGCTCGTTCATGTGGGCACTTGGTGCATCGGCGGCGATCATTGCGTCAGCAGCTCCACCGCACTCGCCACCAGCACGAGCGCGAACAGCAGTGAGATAGAGCGGGTCGCCAGGCGCTGCTGCAACCACGTGCCGATCAGCACGCCGCCCACGGCGGGAATCCCGATCAGCACCGCGTCGAGCACGTGCACGTTGCCGTACGCACTCTGCGTGGCGGCCGCGAAACCCGCGATGAACACGATTGCCGCGAGCGAGGTGCCGGTCGCCTCGCGCGGCCCGTAGCCGAGCCACAACACGAGCAAGGGCACCATCACCGTGCCGCCGCCGACGCCGAACAGACCGCTGAACACACCGGCGGCGGTGCCGATCGCGGCCAGCTTCAGCGTTCTTTGGCCGCTCGGATCGAGCTTCGTGTCAGTCGTCATGCGCAGGATGTGACCGGTCCGCCGTCACAGGGCGCCATACTAGAGGTCGTGTCACCCGCTGCCACTCTCGTGGAGGCGCTTGAGCCGCTCCGCTCCGATCCAGCCCATGCAGCCGTGCTGCTCGATATCGACGGCACGCTCGCCCCGATCGTGCGTCACGCCGCCGACGCGCACGTGCCCGAGGCCACGCGCACGCTGTTGATCGAGATATCCAAGCGCTATCGCCTGGTGGGGTGTGTCAGCGGACGGCGCGCCGCGATCGCGCGCCAGATCGTCGCGATCGGCAGCATCGCCTACATCGGCAACCACGGCGGCGAGCTGCTGCGCCCCGGCGCCACCCGTCCCGAGCTAGACCCCGACCTGACCGCCTGGTCGGAGCGGGTGCGCGAGTTCGCCCGGCGCGCGTACACGCCAGAGCTTCAGCGCGCGCGTGTGCGCAGCGAGGACAAGGAAGCAATCGCCGCTTTCCACTGGCGGGGTGCTCCGGACGAGCACGCCGCCGCGGCGCTCGTACGCGACATCGCCGAGCACGCCGAGCGCGAGGGCTTCGCGGCGCACTGGGGTCGCAAGGTGCTCGAGGTGCGCCCCCCGATCAGGCTCGACAAGGGCATCGGCGTGAGCGCTTTGCTCACGGGCGGAGAGGCGCGCAACAACGGCTCCCCGATCGCACGCGCCGTATATGTCGGCGACGACACGACCGACATCGATGCGTTCCTCGCCCTGCGCGCGCTCGTCGACGCCGGCACGCTCGCGCTCGCCGTGTGTGTCGCGGTTGGCTCGGAGGAGACACCGCCGGAGCTGCTCGAGCAGGCGGACATGACGATCGACGGGCAGAGCGGAGTGCGCGGCCTGCTCGAGGCACTGCTGTGAGCGCACGCGCCGCATCCCGCCGTCCACCGCGTCGCGCCCAGCGCTGACGCGCCACGAGGCGTGCACTTCGTCGACTTTCTCAGGGCAACCGTCCTGCTCAGCGCCGCCGCCGCCACGGCGCTTGCGATCGTCACCGTGCTGTCCGCCGCACCGTCCTCGGGGTCGAACGTGGTGCCGATCTCCATCGGCTGGTGGGTGCTCGCGACCGCGGTCGGGCTGTGGCTCGGACGTCGCGCCGAGGTTCACCCGCCGATCGCGCGCCTGTTGCGCGAGGCACGCTCCAGCACCGCGCTGCCGGAATATCGTCCGGGCGCCACGCTGTTGAACCGGCTCTGGCCCCTGTTGCTGTTCACCGTGCTCGCGGGCGGGCTCGCGTTCTTCGCCCCCCAAATCCCCGGCATCGGCGCCGGCTTCGCGATCGTGCTCGCCCTGTGGTGGCGCCGCCAGGACGCAGCCGTGGCGGCAATCGAGGAGCGCGACGGGGCGCGCTTTCACGTACTGCGCACCTCCCCGCTAAGCGCGATCGCGCTGGGACGCACCCCCGGCTTCAAGGCACTGCGCCCGGAACGCATCGATGGCGCCACGACCTGACGCGCTCGATGTCCTGATCGTCTCGCTCGGCTCCACCGCGGGGTTGCGTGCCGCCGACGAGGAGCTGCTCGCCTCGCTGCACCGTGCCGGCGCGAGCGCGCGGATCGTGCGCGCCGCGCCTCCCTCGCCGGTGCGTACGTTGATGCTCACCGATCTTCGCTGGGCGCGCGCTGCCCGGCGCGCGGCCTGTGCGGAGCTTGCTCGCACGCGGCCGCGGGCGCTGATCTACTCCACGACCACCGCTGCGCTGTTGTGGCCGGCGCCCGGTGCGATTCGCTTCGACGCGCCCGCGGCGGCCAACCGACCCGGACGTCACGGCCTGTGGCAGCGCGTCGTTGAGCGCCGTCGCTTGCGCGAAGCACCGCTGCTTCTCCCCCAGAGCAATGGCGCCCTGCGCGAGGTCCCGGCCGGCGTGCTCGACTCGCGCCCGTCCGACAGCACACTGGTGCTGGCGGTGCCGGTCGAGCCGAGGGCTTCAGGCTTGGCGTCTGCTTCACACCAAACACGTGATGCACATAAAATGAGTGAAGCACAGCAAGCACGTGATTCACACGAAGCGCATGAGCCATCCCGCATGCGTGACATAGCCGCGATCGCGTACGCCGCCAACCCCGCCAAGAAGGGGCTCGGCACGATGCTCGACGCCTGGCGGCGGGCGGCCAAGCCGGGGGAGGAGCTGGTGCTGGCCGGCGTGTCGGAGCGCAGGCTCCGCGCGCTCGGCTATGCGCTTCCCGCGCCAGGGGTGCGTGTCGCCGGCCTGCTCGACCCCGAGCGCTACCGTGCGCTGCTGCGCCGTGCGCGCGTGTATGTGTGCGCCGCCGACCGCGAGGATTACGGCATCGCTCAGCTGGAGGCACTCGCCGAGGGTTGTGTGCTCGTGACCACGCCCTCGCCCGGCCCCTACGTGGCGCTGCCGATCGCACGCGAGCTTGATGCGCGACTCGTCGGCGAGGATCTCGCTTCGCGCCTGCGCGTCGCGCTCGACGATCCCGCGCCCGACTACGCCGCTCGTGCTGAGCTTGCGCTCGCGCCCTTCCGGCGCGCGGCGGTCGACCGGGTCGTCGCCGAGCAGCTACTGCCTCGCCTGCTTGCGTAGCTTGGCAAACTCCCCCCACGGGAGCGTGTTGGCGACATCCCCGTTCTGTAGCCACGCGCGCCGCGCGGTTGCGATGCCCCAGCGCATCACATCGAAGCGCTCCACGCTGTGGGCGTCGGAGTCGATCAAAATGCGCGCCCCGGCTTGTGTCGCCGCCCGGGCGTGCACGTCGTTGAGATCGCGCCGGTCGGGATTGGCGTTGATCTCGAGCATCGTGCCGGTGCGCACCGCCGCGTCGATCAGCGCGTGCACGTCCAGCGCGTAGGGTTCGCGTCGCTCGATCAGCCGTCCCGTGGGGTGGCCGATCGCGTCCACCAGGGGGTGCTCGGCGGCGGCGATCATGCGCGCGGTCATTGCCTGCTCGCTCATGCCAAAGGAGGTATGCACGCTGGCGATCACCCAGTCGAGCTGGGCGAGCAGCTCATCCTCGTAGTCGAGCGAGCCGTCGGGCAGGATGTTGACCTCGCTGCCCGCCAGCACCCGGATTCCCTCGATGTTCGCGTCGGCTTCGCGCACGCGCTCGATTTGGTGGCGCAGTTCCTCTGGGCTCACATCGTCGCCAAACCCGTGCGTGGCGGAGTGATCGGTGATTGCCACATATTCATAGCCGCGATCGCGTGCCGCGAGTGCCATCTCCTCGATCGTGTTGTGTCCGTCGGAGGCCACGGTGTGACAGTGCAAGTCGCCTCTTATGTCACCGATTTCGATCAACCTCGGGAGGGCTGCGTCCCCGTCGAGTGCTGCCGCCAGCTCGCCGCGGTCCTCGCGCAGCTCCGGCACGATGTAGGCGAGGCCGAGCAGCGCATATACCTCCTGCTCGCTCGCGCAGGTCGCGGTACTGCTTGTGCTGTCGTTGTAGATGCCGTACTCGGACACGTGCAGCCCCTTGCGCACGGCCATTTCTCGCAGCGCTGCGTTGTGCTTACCCGAGCCGGTGAAGTGCTGCAACAGGTTGCCGCGCTGGCTCGGCTTGGCGATGCGCAAATCGACGCTCATGCCCGAGTGGGTGTGAGCCTTGGCGCCCGCCTTGCCGGCCGAGGCGACGCTCTCGATCTCCGGCAGCGTCGCGAGGCTCTTGGCGAGCGTCACCGGCTTGCGCGTCAGCGCGATC